>NZ_JAHDTH010000076.1 GCF_018531445.1 Pseudonocardia lacus | reverse complement strand
GGCCGCTGGCGCGCTCTACGCCACACCACCGCAAGCCCGTCGAGAATCGGTGACATCGTCGCTGCCGCACGAGTGCTCACCCATTTCGAGCAGATCGAGCTACGCAGATCTTGCTGAGATCACCTCAGTGCGGGCCGCTTGCGCGGCCATGGACGTTGCGCACAATCCGGTGCGTCCCAACGGACGATCCGGACACGCTTCGCCGCTGGTAGGAGGCGTGCGGCGGCGATGGGGCGACGTCTTGTGAAACATATTGGCGATCTGTAGCGTCCGCTCCCCGGTAGTGCCCGTAGGCCAACCAGGAGCGTGCTCAATGACGAGTTCGTCCATGTCCGCATGCCGTCGTGGCGTGATCGCCCTGCTCGCCGTGTCGGCGTTGGCGCTGGGCGCCTGCGGCGAGGACCGCGTGCAGTCCTCGCCCTCCGAACCCTCCGCCGGGCCGGTCGCCGCGGACGCCCAGGCCGCCGCGGCGGCCGCGGTCGAGAAGGGCTACGAGGGGACCAGCACCCTGCCCGACCCGACGCCGCGCCCCGGCGCGAAGGCCAAGCGGGTCATCTTCATCTCCTCGGGCCAGAACAGCATCTCCACCGCGATCCCGCTGGCCGGGCAGATGGAGGCGGCGCAGGCGCTGGGCTGGGAGACCCAGCTGCTCGACGGGCAGAGCAACCCGTCGCTGTGGCCCGGGCTGGTCCGCCAGGCGATCGCCGCGCAGCCGGACGCGATCTCGCTGCAGGCCATCGACTGCCCGCTGGTGTCGCAGCCGCTGGAGGAGGCGCGGGCGGCCGGGATCAAGATCGCGGCGGGGTACTCGTTCGACTGCGACGACCCGAAGTTCGGGGGCCAGCCGCTGTTCGACGCCGTGCCGTTCTTCGCATCGGCCAACGGCGACCCGGGGGAGTTCACCCGCCTCTACGGCCAGCTCCAGGGCGAGACGGCGATCGCGAAGTTCGGCGCCGAGACCAACGTCCTGCAGTTCAACGACGAGGAGTTCCGCATCCTCGACTACACCAACGAGGGCTTCCAGCGGGCCATCAAGGCCGGTGGCGGGACGATCAACTACTCCACCTTCCTGGTCTCGGAGCTGGGCCCGAACCTGGAGGCCAAGGTGGCCGGGGAGCTGCTGAAGCACCCCGAGGTCAACGTGGTCAAGAGCCCCTACACCGGGGCGACGCTGTTGGGGATCGCCAGCGGGATCCAGAAGGCCGGCCGGCAGGGGAAGGTCTTCGTCATCGGCGGCGAGGGCTTCGCCCCCGAGCTGGACCTGATGCGCCAGGGCGCGGTCGACGTCGTCAACATCACCCCGCCCGCGTGGATCGGCTGGGCCACCATCGACGCCCTGAACAGCGTGTTCATCGGGCAGGAGCCGGTCGACTGCGGCATCGGCTGGACGCTGGTGGACGCCGAGCACGGGCTGCCGAGCGAGGTCGGCGCGGCGTACGAGAAGTCGCCGGACTTCCGCTCGGTCTACAAGAAGGCGTGGGGCGTCTAGTGCCGGGCGGCACCGGCACGGGCGCCCCGGCGCTGCGCGTCACCGGGCTGTCCAAGACCTTCCCCGGGACCCGGGCGCTGGACGGCGTCTCGATCGAGGTGGAGCCGGGCCACGTGCACGCCCTGCTGGGCGGCAACGGGTCGGGGAAGTCGACGTTGATCAAGGTCCTGGCCGGGGTGCACCGCGGCGACCCCGGCGGTGAGCTGGCCGTCGGGGACGCGGTCGTGGCCTCGGACCGCACCTCCCCAACGTGGGCCCGGGCGGCCGGGGTGCACTTCGTGCACCAGGACCCCGGGGTCTTCCCGACCATGACCGTGGCCGAGAACATGGCGATCGGCCGCGGCTTCGAGACCAGCCGGGCCGGCGCGATCCGGTGGAAGGCGCTGCGCAGGCGCACCGTCGGGCTGCTGGAGCGCTTCCAGATCCGGGCCACCCCGGACACGCCGGTCGGCCTGCTGCGCCCCGCGGACCGCACGATGGTCGCGATCGCCCGCGCCCTGCAGGACCAGGAGGGCGAGCACGAGGGCGTGCTGGTCCTCGACGAGCCGACGGCCTCGCTGCCCGCGTCCGAGGTCGACGTGCTGCTCGCGGCGATCCGGCGCTACGCCGTCGCCGGGCAGACGATCGTGTTCGTCACCCACCGGCTCGACGAGGTGATCGCCATCGCCGACCGGGTCAGCGTGCTGCGCGACGGCCGCCACGTCGGCACCGTGGACGTGGCTGGCCGCACCGAGAGCGACCTCGTCGAGATGATCTTCGGTCGGCCGCTGGACGAGGTGCTGCCCGAGACCGAGCCGGCGGGTGCCCGGGAACGGGCCCTGGAGGTGCGCGGCCTGGTCGCCGGGCCGTTGCGCGGGGTCGACCTGGTGCTGGGCCGGGGCGAGGTGCTCGGGGTGGCCGGCCTGCTCGGGTCCGGTCGCACCGAGCTGCTGACCGCGATCTTCGGCGCGATGCCGATCGCCGCGGGGGAGGTGCTGCTCGACGGGCGGCCGGTGCGGTTCGCCTCGGTCGACCAGGCCATGGACGCCGGGCTGGGCTACATCCCCGAGGACCGGGCGGCCGAGGCGGCGTTCCCGGAGATGAGCCTGCGGGAGAACCTCTCCGCGGGCCAGGTCCGCCGCTACTGGCGCGGCCTGCGCCACCGCCACGGCGCCGAGGCCGCCGACGCCCGCGGCTCGATCGCCGAGTACGGGATCCGGGCGTCGGGCGACCAGCAGCCGTTCAGCACCCTGTCCGGCGGCAACCAGCAGAAGGCCGTGCTGGCCAGGTGGCTGCGCCGCACGCCGCGGGTGCTGCTGCTCGACGAGCCGACCCAGGGCGTCGACGTCAGCGCGCGCGCCGAGATCTACGCGGTGGTGCGCGCCGCGGTCGAGCGGGGGACCTCGGTCATCGTGGTCACCTCCGACTTCGAGGAGCTGGCACGGGTCTGCGACCGGGTGGTGGTGCTGGCCGGGGGCCGGATCGTCGCCGAGCTGTCCGGGACCGAGATGGCGCCGCACCGGATGACCGACCTGGCCTTCGCCTCCACCGACGCCCGCCGCGCCGACGAACCGCGCGCCGCCGACACCCCCAGCGAGGTCGCCCGATGACCACCGACTCCGACGAGAAGACCAGCGGCACCGGGCCCGCCGCTGCGGGGACCGCCGGCCCGGCCCCGGCGCGCGCCGGCTGGTCGCGCGTGGCGCCGCTGCTGGAGAAGTACGGCCTGCTGATCCTGTTCGTGCTGCTGTTCCTGTTCTTCGCCAACTTCTGGGACCGGCCGGGGACCTTCCGCAGCGCGGCCAACCTGCAGAGCGTGCTGGGCACCTACGCGGTGCCCGGGGTGCTCGCACTGGCCGCGATCGTCCCGCTGGTCTGCGGGCAGTTCGACCTGACCATCGGCTCGGTCGCCGGGCTCACCGCGCTCTCCACGGCCGCGGTGCTCACCCGGTACGAGGGCCCGCTGTGGCTGGCGGTCCTGCTGGCGCTGGTGATCGGCGTCGTGATCGGGGCGGTGAACGGCTTCCTGGTCGCCTACGTCGGGGTGAACCCGTTCATCACCACGCTCGGCATGGCCAGCGTGATCACCGGCCTGATCACGCTGTACGCGAACGGCGCGACGATCATCATCTCGGACCCGACGCTGACCAGCCTGGGGTCGGCCAGCCTGTTCGGCGTCCCGCAGATCCTGTTCGCGCTCGCGGCGGTGGCGGTGGTCGTCTACTACCTGCTGGGCCACACCCCGTTCGGCCGCTACCTGCACGCGATCGGGTCCAACCCGACCGCGGCCCGGCTGGTCGGGCTGGACGTGCGGCGCCTCGTGCTGGCCAGCTTCGTGCTCTCGGGCACGCTGGCCGCGATCGCCGGCGTGCTGCTGGTGGCCCGCAACGGCAACGCCAACCCCCAGGTGGGCGGGCAGATCCTCACCCTGCCCGCGCTCGCCGCGGCGTTCCTGGGCGCCACCGCGATCCGCCCCGGGCGGTTCAACGTGCTGGGCACGCTGCTGGCGGTGTTCTTCGTGGCGTTCGCGCTGTCGGGGCTCAACCTCAACGACGTCGACCAGTGGATCACCGACTTCTTCACCGGCGCCGCGCTGGTGGCCGCGGTCGCCCTGTCGACGCTGATCGGGCGCCGACGCGCGGGAGCGGGCTAGCGGTGACCGGGAGCGCGCCCGTACCGGCCGCGGTCGCGCTGGCCGCGCAGTGGGTCCGCGACTGCCGGCGGCTGGAGATGCGCGGGCTGGCCGAGGAGCTGGGGATCTCGCGGGTGACGCTGTTCCGGCAGGTGGGCACCCGCGAGGACCTGCTCGACCAGGCGCTGTGGGTGCTGGCCGAGGCCAGCCTGGAGGCCGCGGTGCAGCGCTGGGAGTCCCGGCGCCCGGCGGGCGCGCTGCACTCGCCGGGCACGTTCCGGGAGTTCAACGGGATCGTGTCGCGGTCGAAGGGGCTGCGCCGGCTGCTCGACGAGGAGCCGACCGCGACGATCCGGGTGATCACCGGGCCCGGTCGGCGGGTGCGGACCGGCGTGACCGGCCACGTCGAGGCCGTCCTGCGCCGCGACATCGCCGAGTTCGCCCTGGTGCCGCTCATCGAGCCGGGTGCGCTCGCCTACGCGCTGGTCAGGCTGGGCGAGTCGTTCCTCTACGCGGACGTGATCGCCGACCGGCAACCCGACGTCGACACCGCCGACCAGCTGCAGCGGACCCTCATCGAGGGCGTGCTGCGGCCGGCCGGCTGAGCGGTGCTCAGGCCACGGTCCGACCCTGGGCGAGGGCGGCGCTGGCGTCCCAGAGGCGCCGCTGCAGGCCCGGGTCGTAGGACACCTCCGGCGAGCGCGCCTGCTCGTCGCGCAGGAAGTACCGCCCGGTGACGCCGTCGAGGTCGGGGTCGGTGGCCACCCGCAGGACGGCCCGCGCCCCCTCCTCCGGGGTCAGCAGGAGCCGCCGCAGCGCGCCGGCGAGCGGCGCCATCGCGGCCGGGAGGGCGTCCGCGGTGATGCCGGTGGCCGCGACCCCGGGGTGCACGGCGTTCACCGCGACCCCGCTGCCGCCCAGCTGCTCGGCCAGCCGGTACCCCCACATGACCGTCAGCAGCTTGGCCCGCGCGTAGGCCTCGAACTGGGCGTAGCCCGCGGCCGGGTTGAGCCGGGTGAGGTCGTCGAGCTGAGCGGGGTCGAGGCGGACCGGCCGCGGGGTGCGGCGCACCGGCAGGCGACGGGTGTCGGCCATCGTCGCCGACACCACGTTCACCACCCGCGACGGCGCCCCCGCGCGCAGCCGGTCGAGCAGCATGGTGGTCAGGCAGAACCCGGCCAGGTGGTTCACCGCGACGTGCCGCTCGACGCCCTCACCGGTCACGGAGTGCTCGCGGAAGGTGGCCCCGGCGTTGTTGACCAGCAGGTGCACCGCGTCGTGGCGGGCCCGCACGTCCTCGGCGAGGCGGCGCACGTCGGCGAGGTCGGACAGGTCGGCCGCGAGCCGCTCGACGCGGCCGGAGCCGACGCGGCGCGCCACCCCGCGCACAGCTCCTCGCCCGCGGCGGCGGTGCGGGTGGCCGCCACCACCGTCCAGCCGCGGCGGGCCAGCTCGGCGACGACCACCCGGCCCAGTCCGCCCGCCGCCCCGGTGACGACGGCGACCCGTTCCCCGGTCGCGGTGCGGTGCGCGTGCTCGGTCATGGCGGCTCCCCGGTCGGCACGGGCGGGTCCCCGCCCCCGGCTCGACCGTGCCGCGGCCCGCCGCCGGGTTCCGCGTCGCAGGGCACCGTCGGACGTGCAGAAATGCACGTATCAGCCGGTCGTGGCGGGCGCCCAGCCCAGCGCCGGCCCGAGGCGGGTGGCCATGTCGGTGAGGATCTGCACGTAGTCGTCGGGCGCGAAGCTGAACGGCAGCGCGAAGGCGGTCTCCTCGGCCAGCTGGAACCCGGCGTGGGCGTGCAGCTGCTCGGCGATCTCCTCGGAGGTGCCGATCAGGTCGCGGGCGAACATCATCCGGGCCGGTCCCTGCGGCTCGGCGGTGCGCGGGGTGCGGGCCTCGACGTAGGCGGCGTACTTGGCCCGTTGCTCGGCCGTGGCGCTGTCGGTGGGGATCACGACCAGGCCGTGCGAGACGCGCGCCGCGTCGCCGTCGGGGTGGGCGGCGCGGAAGGCCCGGATGGACGCGGCCTGGATCTGGGCGAAGTCGGGTGGGGTGTCCGGGTCATCGGCCCGCACGACGCTGCTCGTCAGCAGGTTCAGGCCCTGCTCACCGGCCCAGCGGGCCGACTTCAGCCCCGCCGCGCCGTACCACATCCGCCCGGCCAACCCGGGGGAGTGCGGCTGAACCCGGTCGGAGAACTGCTCGATGCCCTGCCGGCCGGCGAAGTCGCTGGCCCGCTCGCCGCGCACCAGCCGCAGCACCCGCAGCACCCGCTCGGTGGTGAAGTCCTCGACGTCACCGGTGTCGGGGTAGAGCGCCGAGCGGACGTGCTCGTAGGTCATCGGCGTGCCGATGCTGAAGCCCGGGTTGAACCGGCCCCCGGACAGCACGTCGACCGTGGCCCAGTCCTCGGCGACGCGCAGCGGGTTCTCCCAGCCCAGCGGGGTGACCGCGGTGCCCAGCTCGATGCGCCGCGTGCGCTGGGACGCCGCGGCCAGCACGGCGACCGGGGAGGAGATGCCGAACTGCAGGTGGCGGTGGCGCACCCAGGCGCTGTCGAAGCCCAGCCGCTCGCCCAGCTCGATGATCCGCAGCGTGGTCTCGTGGCCCGCCGCGGGGTCGTCGGGGTCGAACAGCCCGATGGTCAGGAACCCCATCCGCCGCAGTGGCGCGCCCGCAGCCGGCATGCGTCCTCCCGGGGACCGACATGATCTTCGGCTGCGACGCTAATCCCGGCCCGTTGACGCGGCAAGCGCCGGCAGCGGCGTCACCGCGGTGACGACGGGCACGTGGACCAGGACGTCGACGCTGCGCGAGAGCGGGCCCGCCTCGACGCGGAAATCGGTGTCGCGCGCCGGGTCGTAGACCGGGCCGATCATCCGCGTCACGAGCGGGCTCGCCGCCCACGCCCGCAGGCCCTCGGGTGCGCCGCGCAGCTCGTCGAGCGCCAGCAGCACCGGCCCCGGGGCCGCGGCCAGCAGCGACTCGCTGAACCCCGCGGCCACCTGCGGCACCGGGTACGGAACGCTGCCGTGCCCGAAGGTGAGCGCGATGACGGCGTAGTCGTCCCCGAGCGCCTCCCGCAGCAGCCCGCCCGCGTTGGCGTGGGTCTCCCACGGCGTCGTCGGGATCACCCGCTGCTCCGCCGCGACGACGTGCGCGGTGCCGCCCCAGTGGGCGACGCGCTGCCCGGTGCGCCGGTGCCAGTCGAGGTCGCGGCGGGCCAGTTCGCGCTCCACCGCCTCCAGGTCGGCGGGGTCGTCGCGGGCGGGGGAGTCGTGCACGACGCGCACCGGGTCCTCGGGGTGCTCCCGGGCGTAGGAGCGCAGCCACCGCAGGACGGCGGCGGCCTCCTCGTGGTGCAGGAAGCCCTGGCTGGCCCGCAGCAGGGCATCGGGGTCGCCCTCGCCGGTGCGGACCCACCGGTCCAGCGCCTCCGCGGTGCGGTAGGGCTGGTCGGTGCCCTCGATGGCGACCGCGCGCACGCCGTCGGCGACGAGCGCCCGCAGCAGCGCGTGGGTGGCCAGCACCAGCTCGCGGGCCGAGCGCACCGCCGAGGCGATGCCGACCACCGCCCTGCCCGAGAGCGCGGGCGGTAGCTCGGGCACCCCGTCCAGCGGGAGCGCCCGCACGTGCTCGTCCACCCAGCGGCTGATCTCGTCCGGTTCCGGGTCCACGTGCCCGACGCTAGGACTTGCAGTCGTGTGGAGGTCAACCGCCGGTGACCGACGCCTCCGGCCGGGGAGATCAGCTGGACAGGCCGGCCGCCTTCAGCGCGAGCGCGCGCGCCCGGTCGAGGTCGTAGTTCCTGCGGGTGACCAGGCGCTGGGCGTAGAGCCCCCCGCCGGACTGGATGTTGGTGACCAGGTGCCAGCCGCCGTAGGCGTCCGCGGTCGTGTCCCGGATCGCGTGGAACAGCTTCGAGCGGTACTCGCCGGAGATCCCCCCGCCGGTGCCCATGTACTTGTCCAGGAACGGGCGCAGGGTGGGGTTGTCGAAGTCGGCCATCGACGGGGCGGTCACCACGGCGCCGCCCGCGATGTCGTGCAGGTGGCGGACCATCGTGGTGAACTGCACGGCGCCCTGGTACTTGGCGACGTTGGTGTACATGTCGTCGGGGTAGAAGTAGCCCTCCGGGGTGGAGCGCGCGTTCGCGATCGCCGCCTCCAGCGCCGCCCGCAGCAGGGTGGCGTGGATCATCATCTCGTCGATCTTCTCCCGCACGTGCTGCACCCGGGCGATGCCGTTGGCCTCGGCGATCAGCGAGGCCAGCCCCACCAGTTCGTCGGCCTGCTGAACCATGAACGAGACCCCGCCAAGGCGCTCCCACAGGCCCAGCGAGTGCGCGAACACCGCGGCGTGCTCGGTCTCGCCGTCGAGGAAGACCCGCTCGTTCGGCACGAACACGTCGTCGAAGATGCACATCGAGTCCGGGATCGAGTGGTGGCTCGAGACCGGGTAGTCGCGCGGGTCGCCGTGCAGCGGGTGGTAGGTGGTGTTGGTGATGTGCACGCCGGGGGCGTTGACCGGCACCGCGCAGGCGATGGCGTAGTCCTCCTCGCCCGGCTTCATGGTCTTGGTCGGCATGACCATCATGTCGTGGGCCAGCGCGGCCGCGCTGATGTGCAGCTTCGCCCCGCGGATGACCACGCCGTCGTCACGGCGCTCGACGACCCGCACGTAGGAGTCGGGGTCGTCCTGCTTGCCGGGGGACAGGCTGCGGTTGCCCTTGGCGTCGGTGATGCACTCGACGATGCGGATGTCGTCGCGGCGTGCCCGCTCCACGTAGGCGTTGATGCGGGGGATGTAGACCGGGACCCGGCCGTCGCCCGAGTCCTGCATCCGGGCCGCGGCGACCACCAGCGTCATCAGCGACTGGTAGGTCACGTTGAGCGCGAGGTCGAGCTCCATCAGCTCGGGGATGCGGTCGCGCAGTTCCTGGACGCTGCGCGGGCCGCTCACGACGGGGTTGACCGCGTCCGGGGCCGAGGAGTGGTACTTGTCGTAGCCCTCGGCGACCGCGTTGAGGGGCTCGGCCAACCCGGGCGTGGCGTCGAGGTCCTCGACCAGGCGGCCCTGGAAGTAGACCCTCCGGCCGTCCTTGAGCGAGTCCTTGTACTCCTGGCCGGTCAGCATGCGAGGGCGCTCCCGTTCGGCGGCGTGGGGGCGACGACGCGGTGTGCGGGAGGGCGGCCGGCCCGCGACGCTGAGACCCGACCGCTCCCCGATTTCGTGATTGTGACGTCGTCGTCAGGTGGGAGCATGGGCAGTGGTCCGGGGCGGTGTCAACCCCGCCTCGGCGGCGAAGCACCGGCTCACGAGCCCGCGGGTGGATAATGTTGACGTCGACGTCACGTCGGCTGCACGCTGGCCGTCGTGCGCGCAGAGGCGGACGGTGTGGAGCTCCTACGCCCGCACGCCGACTTCGGCGTGCCCGCCTCGGCCCGGTCGGCCAGGGCTGGGCGGCCGCGATCGCCACGCCGATGCAGGAGCGCAACGGGCTGTCCGGGAGCCTGGCCGTCGGCGAGGGCTCGGAGGTGGGACCGGACGCGCTGGCCCGGGAGCCCGGTGAGCCGCCCCCGGCGGCGTACCGTTCCTGCGCAGCAAGACCTACGCGATCGCCGGGGCACCTCGGAGATCCAGCGCAACATCATCGGCGAGCGGCTGCTGGGCCTGCCGAAGGATCCGGACCCGGAACGGCACCTGCCGTTCTCCGAACGCGGGCGGGGGTGAGCGGGATGGCGGTCCAGGTCACCGTCCCGGTGGACGGGGTGCTGGTCGTGACCATCGACCGGCCGGAGGCGCGCAACGCGGTGAACGGGACGGTGGCGCGGGGCATCGCGGCGGCGATGGAGCGCCTCGACGCCGAACCGGACCTGCGGGTGGGCGTGCTGACCGGGGCGGGTGGCACCTTCTGCGCCGGCATGGACCTCAAGGCGTTCGTGCGGGGGGAGCGCCCGATCATCGAGGGGCGCGGGCTCGCCGGGCTGGTCGAGAAGGGCCCGGACAAGCCGCTGATCGCCGCGGTCGAGGGGTACGCGCTGGCCGGCGGGTTCGAGATCGTGCTGGGCTGCGACCTGGTGGTCGCGGCGCAGGACGCCACCTTCGGCATCCCCGAGGTCAGGCGCGGGCTGGTGGCCGCGGGCGGCGGGCTGCTCAAGCTGCCCCGGCGCATCGCGTACCACCAGGCCATGGAGCTGGCCCTGCTGGGCAACCACATCCCGGCCACCCGGGCCCACGAGCTGGGCCTGGTCAACCGGCTGGTGCCGAGCGGCACCGCGCTGCGGCAGGCGCTGGCACTGGCCGGCGAGATCACCGCGAACGGGCCGCTGGCCGTCGCGGCCAGCAAGAAGATCGTGCAGGGCGCGCTGGCCTGGCCCGACGACGAGCAGTGGAGCCGGCAGGGCGAGCTGGCCGGGCCGGTGTCGGCCTCCGACGACGCCCGCGAAGGAGCCACCGCGTTCGCCGAGAAGCGCCCGCCCCGCTGGACCGGCCGGTAGCGGCCCCGGTGGTGCCGGCATGAGCGCCCGGCCGGACCGACCATCTGCCTCGGCGAGGCGCTGCCGCTGTCGGCGACCCGCTTCCCCGACCGGGCCTGCTTCCTGTTCGCCGACGGCTCCGAGCACTCCTTCGCGCAGACCGACTCGCGGGTCAACGAGCTCGTCTCGACGCTGCGTGCGCAGGGCGTCGGGCGCGGCGACCGGCTCGCCGGGTTCGCGCCCGACTGCACCGCTACGTCGAGATCGTGCTGGCCCGCCTCAAGCTGGGCGCGGTCCACGTGCCGCTGACCTACCGGCTCGTGGGCTCCGAGGTCAGTCGGCCCACTACAGGGTGCCCGCCGAGTTCCGGGTGGTCGAGGCGCTGCCGACCAACGCCGGCGGCAAGATCCTCAAGCGCGAGCTGCGCGGGGCCCCGTGACCGGCCCTGCGACCGGCGCGGTCCGGCGGTCACCCGCGGGTAGGGTTGGCTGATGGCGTCGCGAGGAGGCAGCGCGCAGGGCAGGCGGGTGACCGGCCCGAGCGATCCCCAGCAGCTGCGCCGCGACACCGGCCCGCAGACCGGCAAGGGCCAGGCCCGCCGCGACCAGCTGCTCGTGGCCGCGCGCGCCGTTTTCGAGGACCGCGGCTTCGTCGACGCCAGGGTGGCCGACATCGTC
Source organism: Pseudonocardia lacus (assembly GCF_018531445.1). Lineage (GTDB taxonomy): Bacteria > Actinomycetota > Actinomycetes > Mycobacteriales > Pseudonocardiaceae > Pseudonocardia > Pseudonocardia lacus. The sequence continues at coordinate 22,168 of NZ_JAHDTH010000076.1, read as the reverse complement.
GCCGAGGCGCGGGTCGCGCAGGGCACGTTCTACAGCTACTTCGACTCCAAGGACGCGATCTTCCGGGAGGTCGCGGAGAAGACCGTCGAGCAGATGATGGCCGACTTCTCCGAGATCGACATCGAGCCGGGGGCGTCGCAGTACGAGCGGGTGCGCGCAGGCCTGCGCCGCTACCTGCAGGTCTACCGCGAGAACGCGATGATGATCGCGCTCATGGAGCAGGCCGGCACGTTCACCCCGGAGATGCGCCGCACCCGGCTGCACGTGCGGGAGGCCTGGCTGGCCCAGCTGGCGCGCAGCGTCAAGCGCCAGCAGGCCGCCGGCGTCGCCGACCCCAACGTCGACCCGTACATGATCGTCCAGGTGCTGGGCGCGATGGCCGACCACGTCTGCTACGTGTGGTTCTGCCTCGGCCAGCCCTACGACGAGACCGAGGTCCTCGACGCGCTGACCACCGTCTGGGCCCGCTCGCTCGGCATCGAGGACTCCGCCGCTTGGCGCCTGTCCGAGGGCTGATGCGGCCCCGGGCCTACCAGGCGACGGGGAGCCGGCGCACCCCGTAGACGATGGCGGAGTCGCGCATCGGGACCTCGTCGGCCGGGACCGCCAGGCGCAGGGTCGGGAACCGCTCGAACAGGGCGCGGAACCCGATCCGCATCTCGATCCGGGCGAGCTGCTGGCCCAGGCACTGGTGCACGCCGAAGCCGAACGCCAGGTGCTGGCGGGCGTCGCGGTCGAGCCGCAGGGCGTCCGGGTCGACGAACCGGGCGGGGTCGCGGTTGACCGCGGGCAGGGCGAGCACCACGGTCTCGCCCGCGCGGACGAGCTGCCCGGCCAGCTCGACGTCCTCCAGCGCCGCCCGGTTGGGCGCGCCGAGGTGCAGGATCGACAGGCAGCGCAGCAGTTCCTCGACGGCGCTGTCGGTCAGCGCCGCGTCGGCGCGGAACGCGTCGAGCTGCTCGGGGTGGCGCAGCAGCGCGTAGGTGCCGAGGGCGAGCATGTTCGCGGTGGTCTCGTGGCCGGCCACGAGCAGCAGCATCGCGATGTTGGTCAGCTCGGCGTCGGTCAGGTCGGTACCGGTGAGCAGGTCGCCGAGCAGGTCCGCGGTGGGCTCGGCGCGCTTGCCGCGCACGAGGTCGTGCAGGTACCCGGCCAGCTCGCGCACGGCCCCGGCGGCCTGCTCGGTGGGGCTGTCCACGTCGACGACGATCTCGGTCCGCCGCTGGAAGAACGCGTGGTCGGCGTAGGGGACGCCGAGCAGCTCGCAGATCACCAGCGACGGGATCGGCAGCGCGTACGCGGTCACCAGGTCGGCCGGCGGCCCGTCCGAGGCCATGGCGTCCAGCCGCTCGGCGGTGATCTCGGCGATCCGCGCCTCGAGCCCGCGCATGCGGTGCACCGTGAAGTGGCCGGTGAGCAGCCGCCGGTAGCGGGTGTGGTCGGGGCGGTCCATGCCGGCGAACCACCCGGGCGCCGCTCCCCCCGGTCCCCCCGGTGTGACGTTGGGGCGGGGGAGCGCGGAGTGCCTCAGCTCCGACCGGATGCTGAACCGCGGGTCCGACAGCACGGCACGGGCGACCTCGTGCCCGGTGACCAGCCAGCCGACGTGCCCGTCGGGGAAGGCCATGCGGGTCAGCGGGCCGGGCAACCCGGCCAGCTCCGGGGGCGGGTCGAACGGGCAGCCGGGCGTGCGCCGGTCGGGCAACGTGATGGGGTCCATGGTCGATCCCTTCTAGGAGTTGACTCCTATTTCGGAGCGTACTCCTATAGGGGAGTCGACCGGTAGCATGCTGCCGTGGGCAGGGAGACGGGCCTGCGGGAGCTGAAGAAGGCCCGCACGAAGACGGCGATCCAGCGGCACGCGCTGCGCCTGTTCCGCGAGCAGGGCTTCCACGCCACCACCGTGGAGCAGATCGCCGCCGCGGCCGAGGTCGCGCCCAGCACCGTCTTCCGGTACTTCGAGAGCAAGGAAGACCTGGCGGTGCTGGCCGACTACCTGTCGATGCGGCCCCGGTTCACCGAGGTCTTCACCGGGCAGCCGGCCGAGCTGAACCCAGTGCAGGCCCTGCGCCGCACCATGCGCACCGTGTTCGCCGAGATGGAACCGGAGGAGCGCGCCGCGCGCTACGAGCGCGACCTGCTCTGGCTGGTGGTCCCCGAGCTGTGGGGGGCGAACCTCGGCACGCTCACCGGGGCCAGGCGGCTGCTGAACGAACTGGTCGCCCAGCGGGTCGGCCGCGGGCCCGACGACGCGGCGGTCCGCGCGCTCACCGACGCCCTGGTCGGCGTCACGCTCGGGGTGCTCATGGACTGCGCGCGCACACCCGGCGCCGACCCGGCGGCGGCGGTCGACGCGGCGCTGGCCCAGATCGAGACCGGCCTGCCCTTCTAGCGTCCGGAGCCGGCGAACCCCGCGCGTGATCGTCCCGATACGGTCGGCGGAGTGCGCATCCTCGTCGTGGCCGTCGGGTCCCGCGGGGACGTCGTCCCCTACACCGGGCTCGGCGTCCGGCTGCAGCGGGAGGGGCACGCGGTCACCATCGCCGCGCACCCCTCCTACGCGGCCCTGGTGGCGGAGGCCGGCCTGGGGTTCCACCCGCTGCCCGGTGACCTCGGCGTGCTGCTCGACCTGCCCGAGCGCTCGACCCCGGCCTACCAGGCCCGCCGCGTGCCCCGGCTGACCGAGCTGCTGCGCCTGGCCGCGCTAGGCACCGTCGAGGCCGCGGCCTCGACGGACCTGCTGCTGGTCAACGGCTCGGCGCCGTTCGGCTACGACGTCGCCGAGGCGTTCGGGCTGCCCAGCGCCGGGCTCCACTGCCAACCGATGACGCCGACCGGCGACTTCCCGCCGATCGTGCTGCACTCGGCCCGCTCGTGGGGCCGCCGCGGCAACCGGCTGCTCGGTGAGCTGGGCCTGCGCAGCATGATCCCGTTCCACCGGGCCACCGCGCAGCTGCGCCGCGAGCTGTGCCTCCCGCGCCGCTCGGTCGGCGAGACCGCCGCCGAGCAGGCCCGCGCGGGCTGGCCGATCCTGCACGGGCACAGCCCGGCGGTGCTGCGCCGCCCGCCGGACTGGCGCCCAGGCCTCGACGTCGTGGGGTACTGGTGGCCACCGGAGCGGGACTGGCAGCCGCCCGCCGAGCTCACCGCCTTCCTCGACGCCGGCCCGCCGCCGGTCTTCGTCTCCTTCGGCAGCATGGCCGGCGGGCACGGCGCGCGGCTGGGCCCGATCGTCGCTGCCGCGTTGCGCCGGGCCGGCGTGCGGGGCATCGTCCAGGCCGGCCGGGCGGGGCTGCGGGTCGACGCGCCCGACGTGCTGGAGGTCGGCGACGTGCCCCACGAGTGGCTCTTCGAGCGGGTCGCCGCGGTGGTCCACCACGCCGGAGCGGGGACGACCGCGGCGACCCTGCGCGCCGGCGTGCCCTCGGTGCCCACCCCGGTCTTCGCCGACCAGCCGCTGTGGTCGCGCCGGCTGGTGGAGCTGGGCTGCGCGCCGACCGTGCTGCCGTTCCGCAGGCTGGACGTCCCCCGGCTCGCGACCGCACTGGCCGCGGCCGTCGGGGACCCGCGCCACCGGGACGCGGCGCGGTCGCTGTCAGCAGCGGTCCGGGCCGACGACGGCGCGGCCGCGGTGGTGGCGCTCGTGCGGCGCATCGCCGACCGCTGACCCGACCCGCCGCGCGGACCGGTGAGCGGGGCGGTCCGTCATGTGATCAGGCCGTCTTGCAGACCTGGCGGGGTCGTCGCAGCCCGCCGGCGCGCTGCGAGAACCCAGCCCGCGCTGCGACACCCACGCGGCGCTGCGAGGCCCGCCCCCTCGCCCCGCTCTGCCGGCCGCGGAGCGGCCCGGAGCCGCCGACCAGGAGGAGCGGATGGGCCGGGTGTTGGGCTCCGGCGCGGTCACCGGGTGGCTGGTGCACGCCGTGGCACGCTGACCGGAACCGGTGGACGGTGCACACCGCCGCGCCACGCTGCGACGACGGCGTGCACCCGCTCGGTGCCGCTCCCTAGTCGGCGGGCCAGCGCGGCTCGGCCGCCGGGTCGATGCCCAGCGCCGCCTTCCCGATCGTCTCCACCGCGACGTCGTTGGACGGCGGGTGGAACTGCCCGGCCCGCACGTCGCGGTAGTAGCGCTCCAGCGGCAGCTTCCGGAAGATGCCGTGCCCGCCGACCATCCGCACGCAGCGGTCGACGGCGGCGTCGGCCGCGTTCACCGAGACGTACTTGAGGGCCTGGATGTCGGAGGGGGCCAGGATCTCGCCCGCGGCCCGACGGCTGATCACGTCGTTGACCATCGCCTCGGCCGGGCGCAGCAGCAGCTCGACCTCCGCGGCGCCGGCGACCTGCGCGGGCTGGCGCGCCATCGGCAGCGACGCCCCGGTGACGGTGCGCCCGGTGACGTAGTCGTAGGCGAACCGCGCGGCGCTGCGCGCGATGCCCAGGTAGACCGCGGCGATCGAGACCGCGAACCAGGCGAAGGTGCGCTCCTGGGCGGCGTCCCACACCGGCGGGGCGCTGGGGTCGCTGCCGCGCTGGACGGCGGCGTCGGGCACGAAGACGTCCTCGAAGACGACGTCCCACGAGCCGGTGCCGCGCATCGCCATGGTGTCCCAGGTGTCGACGAACTTCAGCCCGGGGGTGTCGCGGCCCAGCCCGAACAGCAGCAGCCGGCCGGTCTCGGTGTCGGCCGCGGTGCCCCAGAAGAACTGCAGCACCGGGGCCAGCGAGCAGAACGACTTGCGGCCCTTGATCAGGTAGCCGCCCTCGACGGGCTGCGCGGGGGTCGACGAGGTGCGCACGTTGAGGCCGGTGGCGGCGTCGGTGAGGCTGCCGCCGACCACGACCCCGGCGGCGACCATCCGGAAGATCGGCTCGGCGGCGCGCTCGCCGCCGTTCCAGCCCTCGGCGGCCGCGCCGACCCCGAACAGGTGCATGTTGGTGGCCAGCGCCGTCGACGCGCAGGCGCCGGCGATGATCTTCTGGCAGGCGGCGAAGGTGGCCAGGTCGGCACCGCCGCCACCGAGCTCGGTGGGCACCACCGAGCTGAGGTAGCCCACCTCCTTCATCCGCTCGATGTTCTCGAACGGGAAGCGCGCCTCCCGGTCCACCTCGGCCGCACGGGGCGCGAACTCCTCGGCCAGCTGGGTGGCCACCTTGATCCACTCGGTCATCTCAGCTCCGGCTCACGGCTCGACGATGATCTTGCAGTGCTCTTCGGGGTCGCCGAGCGCCTCGAACGCCCACGGCACGCGGTCCAGCCCGACCCGGGCCGTGACCAGCGGGGCCACGTCGATCTCGCCCTCGGCGATCGAGCGCAGCGACGCGGCGAACTCCTCTGGCGTGTAGCCGAGGACGAACTGGAGGTTGAGCTCCTTGCTGATGCCGAAGTACGGGTTGACCGTGTCGGCGTTCATGCAGACCCCGACGACCACCACGCGCGACTGCGCCGGGGCGCAGCGCAGGATGTCGTCGAGGATGCCGGGCACGCCGATCGCCTCGAACACCACGACCGGCGCGGCCGAGCCTGCCCGGGCCCACGCCGTCTCCTCGCGGGGGTCGACGACGTCGGTGGCGCCCAGCCCGGTGGCCAGTGCCCGGCGGGCGGGGGAGAAGTCGGCGGCCACGATCGACCGCACGCCGCGCACCTTCAGCGCCCCGATCACCGCCAGCCCGACCGGGCCGCAGCCCAGCACCACGGCCTTCTGCCCGGCCTCGATGCCCGAGCGGTTGACCGCGTGCAGGCCCACCGCCATGGGCTCGGTGAGCGCCGCGTGGTGGGCGGGCAGGCCGTTGGGCACCTCCTGCAGCAGCGGGGCGGACAGCACGATCCGCTCGCCGTACCCGCCCTTGACGCGGTTCGAGTAGACGATCGCGTCGATCCCGGAGCCGTCCGGGCGGGGCAGGATCGGGAACGCGGTGACCAGCGTCCCGGCCGGCGGGGCGGTCGTGCCCGGCCCGGCCTCGATGACCTCGCCGGCGAACTCGTGGCCCATGTAGACGTCGTGGGCCAGGTCGAGCTCGTCGCCGCCGCCAAGGCGCGGCACGCCTTCCATGCGCTTGCCCAGCGCGAGCATGTCGGCGCCGTGCTTGGCGAAGTGCAGGTCGGAGCCGCAGATCCCGCACGCCTTGACCTGCACGAGCACCTGGCCCGGCCCGGGCACGGGCTCCTCGACGTCCTCGCGGACGAGGATCTGCCCGGAGTTCAGCACCGCGGCCCGCATCAGGCCTGCCCCTGCTGCTCGGTCGCGGGCGGCGCGGCCTGCTCCGCGGCGTGGCTCTTGATCGCGTTGATGACCGCCTCGCCGGCCCGACCGAAGATCTGCTCGCGCTTGCCGACCGCCCAGTCGTGGGAGGCCTTCGGCGCGGCCAGCCGGCCCTTGAAGTGCGGGATCACGTGCCGGGCGAACAGCCGGTACGACTCGATGGTCGCCGCCGGGGAGGCCCAGTCGTGGCCGAGCTGCAGGAACGTGCCGAACCCCCCGGACTGGGCGAGCAGCTTGTCGATGTAGGCGATGGCGTCGTCCGGGGTGCCGATCAGGGCCCGGCCGCTGTCGGCGTACTGGCGGATGAACTCGGCGTCGGAGACCTCGCCATCGCCACCGTCGGACAGCGGGACGAATCCGGCACCACCGCCGAAGTAGTTCGCGAAGTCCCGCAGGCCGTACTTGCAGTCCTCGATGGCCTGCTCGCGGGTGGGAGCCAGGTGCATCTGGCCGAGCACGCGCCAGCTGGCGCGGTCCGGCGCGGGCCGGCCGGCCTTGGCCGCCTGCTCCTCGACGATGCCCCAGGCGTTGCCGATCGCGGCGAAGCCCTCGGCGGCCGCCGACATCGACAGCGACAGCAGCGACGCGCCGTACTGGCCGGCCAGCCGCGGCCCGGACGGCGACACCATCGCCGCGACCGCGATCTCCGGGTGCGGCCACTGGTAGGGGCGAAGCTGCAGGCGTGCCTCGCGCATGGTGAACCAGTCGGTCTCCCGGGTGACCGGCTCCTCGCTGGTGAACAGCGCGGTCACCGCCTCCAGCGCCTCCTCGTGGCGGCGGCGCTGCTCGACCGGGTCGATGCCCATCGTGAAGGCGTCGGTGGGCAGCGCGCCCGGACCGGTGCCGAAGATGATCCGGCCGCGGGTGAGGTGGTCGAGCAGGCAGATCCGGTCGGCCAGCAGCCACGGGTGGTGGTAGGGCATCGAGACGACGCCGGTGCCGAGCCGGATGTTCCTGGTGCGCTGCGCCGCGGCGGCGATGAAGATCTCCGGGCTGCCGATCAGCTCGTAGCCCCCGGAGTGGTGCTCGCCCACCCAGGCCTCGTCGAAGCCGAAGCGGTCGAGCGCCTCGATGCGCTCCAGGTCGTACTCCAGGGCCAGGGTCGGGTCCTGGCCGTAGGGGTGGAACGGCGCGTAGAAGACGCCGAAGTTCAGCGGACGCTCGCTCATGTCACTTCCCCCAACCGATGCCGCGCAGCCAGTCCAGCAGCGCGGTGTTCACCTCGTCGGCCTTCTCCTGCTGGACCCAGTGCCCCGCGTCGTCGACCAGCACGGTGCCGCGGAAGTCGGTGAGCCACTCGGCCTGCCGATCGGGCGGGGCCAGGGTGAGCACCGGGTCCAGCGCGCCGCCGATGAACAGGCTGGGCGCGGTCACCTTCGCGCCCGCCAGCTGCGGGGTCGTCTCCCAGTTGCGGTCGAAGTTGCGGTACCAGTTCAGCCCGCCGGTGAACCCGGTGCGGGTGAACTCGCCGATGTAGAAGTCCAGCTCCTGCTGGCTGAGCCAGCCCGGCAGGCCGTCGGGCTCGGGGAACCGGTCGGCGAAGCCGCGGCCGTCGTCGGCGTTCGCGTCGCCGGGGACGACCCGGTCGGTGCGCACGCTGGTGAGCAGCCTGCGCATCACCTTGGCGGCGTCGGCATCGAGCTCGGCGTCGGCGACCCCGGGCTCCTGGAAGTAGAGGATGTAGAAGAAGTGGCCGGCGAAGACCTGGCGCCACAGCTGCGTGGGCGGGGCCGGCGGGCGCGGGCTGAACGGCACGCTCATGCCGCACACCCCGGCGACGCGCTCGGGGTGCAGCAGCGCGGTCTGCCAGACCACCATCGAGCCCCAGTCGTGCCCGACGAACACCGCCTTCTCGGCCCCGATGTCGTCGAGCAGGCCGATGAGGTCGTCGCTGAGGTGGGTGATGTCGTAGTCGCTGATCGCCTCCGGCCGCGAGCTGCGCCCGTAGCCGCGCTGGTCGGGCGCGAGCACCCGGTAGCCCGCCGCGCCCAGCGCCGGCAGCTGGTGGCGCCACGAGTACGCCAGCTCGGGGAACCCGTGGGACAGGATCACCGGTGGCCCGTCCTGCGGGCCGTCCTCGAGCACGTGCAGTTCGACCCCGTTCACGGCGACCTTGCGCTCAGCGGCCACGGTGCCACCTTCCTGGTAACGGACGTTGCCAGGAACCTAAGGTATGGTCACGCGCGTTGCCAAGACTTGACGAGACGAACAGGCCGGCCCGCTGGGCTGGCGTGCCCGCGGCCGACCGGGTGGCCGAGCGGCGCGCCCTGCTGCTCGACGCGGGTCTCGAACTGCTGGGCACCCTCGGGTTGGCGGGCACGACCGTGCGTGGCGTGTGTGCCGCGGCCCGGCTGAACGCCCGCTACTTCTACGAGAGCTTCGCCGACATCGACGCCCTGGTCGTGGCGGTGTTCGACCGGGTGGTCGACGAGCTGCGCGAAGCCGGCGAGGCCGCCGTGCAGGCGGCCGGCACCGATCCGGTGGCCAGGGTGCGGGCGCTCGTCGGGGCCACCGTCGAGTTCGTCGACACCGACCGCCGCCGGGCCCGGGTGCTCTACGTCGAGGGCCGCGGCAACGAGGGGCTGACGCACCGGCGGGTGGAGTCGGGCTCGCTGATCGCCGGGATGATCGCGGCCGAGGCCGGCGGCGAGGAGCCCGGCGTCGCGCACCGGATGGTGGGCGCGTTCGTCGTCGGCGGGTTCAGCGAGCTGCTCGTGCGCTGGCTGGCCGGCGAGATCCCGGTCGAGCGCGACCAGCTCGTGCACGACACCGCGGAGCTGTTCCTCGCGCTCGGGCGGGCCGGCGCCCGCCTCGCCAACCCCTGACCGCCGGTCAGCGGCCGGTGAACTGCGCGGGCCGGCGCTCCAGGAAGGCGGCGACGCCCTCGGCGTGGTCGGCGGAGGCGAAGCACTCGGCCAGCGCGGCGCCGGTGGCCCGGACGTGCTCGGGCAGGTCGCGGGCGAGCCCGTCGAGCGCGAGCTGCTTGGTCCGGGCGACCGCGAACGGCGAGGACGCGGCGATGCGGGCGGCCAGCTCGGCCGCGGCGGCGGGCAGCTCCTCCGGCGTCACGACGGCCGTGGCGAAGCCGAGGGCCAGCGCCTCCCGGGCGCCGAGGTCCTCGCCGGTGTAGAGCAGCCGGAGCGCGGGGCCCAGCCCGATCTGGCGGGGCAGCAGCCAGGTGCCCGCGCCGGTGTCGCTGACCAGCCCGCGGTGCACGAAGTTCCACCGGAACCGCGCCCGGTCGGAGACGATCCGCAGGTCGGCCTGGGTGGCGAACTCCGCGCCCATGCCCACGGCCATCCCGTCGACCGCCGCGACGACCGGCTTGGGGCAGCCGACCAGCAGCGGGATGCGCCCGCCCCGCTCGTCGGTCGGGCCGCCGTCGCCGCCGGGGCGGCCGCGCTCGTCGGGGGAGCGCCCGGCGAGGTCGGCGAGGTCGATGCCGGAGCAGAAGCTGCCCGGCACGCCGGTCACCAGCAGCACGCGCACGTCCGGGTCGGCGCCCGCCCTGGCCACGGCCTCGCCGAACTCGCCGAGCATCGCGTAGGTCATCGCGCCGCGCTTCTCCGGGCGGTCGATCGTCACGGTCGCGACGCCGTCGGCCCGGTCGTAGCGGATCTCACGCATCTGCCGCCTCCTCTTCCCCGTGGCCCGGGGGCGGTGCCATGCTAGCTGAACGATCGTTTAGGAGGGTCCGTGGATTTCCCGCTTCCGACGGAGCAGCGGTACCTCCCGGAAGGGGGCCGACCGGGGCCGGCGACGACCGGTGACCTCCGGGCCGGGCGCGCCCGAGTAGCGTGGCGTGCCCGCCGGACCCGGTCCGGGGGTGCGGACGGGAGGTGGCCGGGTGGCGAGCGCGGCAGATCCGGCACCGGCCCCGGCCGGCGAGACGGCGATCCTGCAGGCGGCGATCGCGGTCATGGCCGAGCACGGCTACCACGGCACGTCCGTGCGCGACATCGCCGTGCGGGCCGGGATGAGCCCCGGCGCGCTCTACCACCACTTCACCTCCAAGCAGGAGGTGCTGGCCACGATCATGGAGCGGGGCATCAAGGCCCTGCTCAGTCGCACCCGCTCGGCGCTGGACGGGGCCGGCGACGACCCGGCCGACCGGCTGCGGGCGCTGGTCGCGGTGCAGGTGCTGTTCCACCTGGAGGACCAGCGCGGCACGCTGCTGGGCACCAGCGAGGTGCGGGCGCTGCAGGAGCCGGTGCGCGCCCGGCACCTGGCCAAGCGGGCCGAGCAGCAGCGGATGTTCGACGCGGTGGTGGGCGAGGGCGTCGAGCGGGGCGTGTTCACGACGCCGCTGGCGGCGGAGGCCTCGCGGGCGATCGTGGTCATGTGCACCGGGGTGGCGGCGTGGTTCTCGCCGTCCGGGCGGCTGAGCCGCCACGAGGTCGTGCAGCGCTACCAGCGGCTGGCCCTGGACATGGTCGGTGGGCCCGTCCCGGACGGCACGAGGAACGGCATGCACTGAGGGGGCGGCGATGACGGCGCACCAGATCGACGGCGCTCCGCGCGCCGACCCGGCCGACGCGGCCGACCCGGCGGTGCTCGCGGAGCTGCTGGCCGCCCGGCTGGCCGAGGTACTCGGCGCCGACGTGCGCGTCGTCGACCTGCGCCGGCTCACCGGTGGGGCCAGCCGCGAGACGTGGTCGTTCACCGCCGAACCCGCGGACGGCGCGCCGCGCCGGCTCGTGCTGCGCCGCGACCCGCCCGGGTTCGGCCGCCCGGAGGGGATGGCGCTGGAGGCGGCCGCGATCGGGGCGACCGGTGCCGCGGGCGTCGCGGTGCCGCGGCTGGTCGACTCGGGGACCGACCCCGCCGTGGTCGGCGCGCCGTACCTGATCACCGAGCACGTCGACGGCGAGACGATCGCCCGGCGGCTGCTGCGCGAGGACCGCTACGCGGGCGCCCGCGCCGGGCTGGCCGCCGAGCTGGGCGCCACCCTGGCCCGCATCCACGCGCTGCCGCTGGAGCAGGTGCCCGGCCTGCCCCGGATCGAGCCGCTGGAGCACCTGCGGGCCTCCTACGACGCGCTCGGCGAGCCGCTGCCGACCATCGAGATCGCGCTGCACTGGCTGGCCGAGCACCGGCCCGAGCCGGTGGCCGAGACCGTGGTCCACGGCGACTTCCGCACCGGCAACCTGATCATCGCCGAGGACGGCCTGCGCGCGGTGCTGGACTGGGAGATCGTGCACCGCGGCGACCCCCGCGAGGACCTGGGCTGGCTGTGCGTGAAGTGCTGGCGGTTCGGCTCGCCGCTGCCGGCCGGCGGCTTCGGCACCGTCGAGCAGTTGCTGGACGGCTACGCCGCGGTGGCGGGCTGGCGCCCTGCCGAGGCGGACGTGCTGTGGTGGCAGGTCTACGGCACCGCGCGCTGGGCCGTGGGTTGTCGCGCGATGGCCGAGCGGCACCTGTCCGGGCAGAGCCGCTCGGTCGAGCTGGCCGCGATCGGGCGGCGGGTGTGCGAGCAGGAGCACGACGTGCTGCTCGCGCTCGGCCTGCCCGCCGAGCCGACCGGTGAACCGACCGGCGAAGCCCTGCCGTGGTCGGACCTGCACGGCCGGCCCACGTCGCCGGAGCTGGTCGCCGCGGTGGCCGAGTTCCTGCGCACCGAGGTCATGGCGGCCACCGACGGCAGGCTCAACTTCCTGTCCCGGGTCGCGGCCAACGCGCTCGACGGCGTCGAGCGCGAGCTGCGGCTCGGCCCCGAACAGGCGGGTCGGCAACGGCGCCGGCTCGCCGCCCTGGCCCGCGCCGACCAGGCCGGGCTGGCGGCGGCGATCCGCTCCGGCGCGCTGGCCGCCGACGACCCGGCGGTGCTGGCCGCGGTGCGCGCCGCGGTGACCGACCGGCTCGCCGTGGCCAACCCCCGCTACCTGCAGCAGCCGGGTTAGGGGCCGGCCCCACCCGTTCGAGTCGACCACCGGAGAAGATCGATGAGGATCAGCGACGTGGTGGCGTTCGCCGCGCGCAGGGCGCCCGACGTGGCGGCGCTGCGCTTCGAGGGACGCTCGTGGACCTACCGGGAGCTGCACGCCGACGTCTGCCGGCTCGCGCACGGCCTGCGCGGCCTGGCCGGGCCCGGCGACCGCGTGGCGGTGCTGACCGAGAACAACCCCGAGTACGTGCTGGCGTACTACGGCGTGCCGCTGGCCGGGATGGCGCTGGTGTTCGTCAACTACCGGCTGGCCTCGCGCGAGGTCGTCGACGTGCTCTCCGACGCCGAACCGACGGTGCTGATCACCGAGCTGAAGTTCCTGGAGACGGCGCGGGCGGTCGCGGAGTCGGTGGGCTCGGTGCGCACGATCGTCTGCGTCGACGGCGACGCTCCGGGCACCACGCCGTTCAGCGCGCTCCTGGACGGCGGCCCGGACACCGAACCCGACCCGCCCGACGACGACACCCCGGCCTGGCTGATCTACACCTCGGGCACCACCGGGCGGGCCAAGGGCGCGGTGCTCACCCACCGCAACGTCGTCGCCGGGGTGCTCAACGCGGCGGTGAGCTGGGGCTACGACGAGGAGGTGTGGCCCGCGGTGTCGCTGTGCCCGTGGCCGCTGTGCCACATCGCCGGCTACGGCGTGCTCGTGGCCCACCTGCACGCCGACACCCTGGTCCTGATGCGCCGCTACGACCCCGAGGGCCTGCTGGCGCTCGTGCAGGAGCACCGGGTGACCTCGACGACCGCGGCCCCGACCATGCTGGCGATGCTGCTGCGCCACCCCGCGTTCGACTCCTACGACACCTCCTCGGTCCGGCGCATCGGCTACGGCTCGGCGCCGATGCCGGTCACCGTGCTGCGCGAGGCGATGCGCCGGTTCCCCAACGCGCAGTTCCAGACCGGGTTCGGCATGACGGAGCTGTCGGGCAACGTGCTGGTGCACAGCGCCGAGGACCACGTCGCCGCGGCCCAGGGGCGCACCGAGCTGCTGGCCTCGGTCGGCAAGCCGATGTCGCTGTCGGCCGTCCGGGTGGTCGACGAGCACGGTGTGGACACCGCGGCCGACGTGGTCGGCGAGCTGGTCGTGCGGGGCGACCAGGTGTGCTCGGGCTACTGGGGCCGTCCCGAGGCCACCGCCGAGGCGCTGCGCGGGGGCTGGTTCCACACCGGCGACCTGGCCAGGCGCGACGCCGAGGGCTACTTCTACATCGTCGACCGCAAGAAGGACATGATCCTGACCGGCGGCGAGAACGTGTACTCCCGCGAGGTCGAGGACGTCCTGCACGAGCACCCGGCGGTGGCGGCGGCGGCCGTCGTCGGCGCCCCGGACGAGGTGTGGGGCGAGCGGGTGGTCGCCGTGCTGGAGCCGGTGGCCGGCGGGTCGATCGACGCCGACGAGGTGCGCGCGTTCTGCCGGGAGCGGCTGGCCGGCTACAAGTGCCCGCGCGAGGTGGTCGTCGTCGACGAGCTGCCCCGCAACACGGTGGGCAAGATCCTGAAGCGGGTGCTGCGCGAGCGGGTCGCGCCCGCGGCCGGAGGAGGAGGGGCATGAGCGAGTACGAGGACATCCGCTACGAGGTGGACGGCCACGTCGGCGTGCTGACGCTGGACCGGCCGGACGTGCACAACGCCCTGCGCCGCCGGACCTACGACGAGCTGACCGAGGTCGTGCGGACCACGACCGCCCGCGTGCTGGTGGTCACCGGTGCCGGGCGCTCGTTCTGCTCGGGCGACGACGTCCGCGAGCTGATGGGCGGCGGCGAGAAGAGCTCCGCGCCGCGGCCGGCGCCCCGGCTGACCCCCGCGGCCGGCGCGCTGCTGGAGTCCGACGTGCCGGTGATCGCGGCGGTGAACGGCCCGGCCGTCGGCTGGGGCATGGAGCTGGCGCTCATGGCCGACCTGCGGGTCGCGGCGCGGCGGGCGAAGTTCGGCGAGCTGTTCGTCAAGCGCGGGCTGTGCAGCGACGTCGCCGGCATCGCCCGGCTCGCCCAGCTGGTGGGCCGCGAGCGGGCCGCCGAGCTGCTGTTCACCGGCGAGGTGATCGACGCCGAGCGGGCCGAGCGGATCGGGCTGGTCGGCCGGGTCGTCGACGACGAGCAGCTGCTGCCGGCGGCGCTGGAGCTGGCCGGGCGGATCGCGGCCAACCCGCCGCTGGCCGTCGCGGCGCTCAAGCGCGGCCTGCGCCGTGCGCTGGACCCCGACTGGACCGACCTGGGCGTGTGGGTGAGCACCACCCTGGGCGAGCTGTTCGCCACCGAGGACCACCGCGAGGGCGTCCGGTCGTTCCTGGAGAAGCGCGAGCCGCACTACGTCGGCCGCTGACCCCCGTCGAGAACGACGTTACGGTTCGTTGGACCGGTCCAAAATCACCACAACCTCGTTCTCGACGGCAAGGCCCCACGAGAGAAGGGACGGTGCCCGGATGCGCATCGGACTGACCGGTTTCGGGACGAGCGTCGAGCAGGTGGTGCGCCAGGCCGAGCGGGCCGAGGCCGACGGCTTCGCCGCGCTCTGGTACCCCAGCGCCGTGCTGGGCGACCCGCTGGTCGCGATGGCGCTGGCCGGGCGGGCCACCTCGACGATCGAGCTGGGCACCGCGGTGCTGCCGAGCTACACCTGCCACCCGGTCCTGCAGGCCGCGCGGGCGAGCGGGACGGCGGCGGCCATCGGCGGCGGGCGGTTCACGCTCGGGATCGGCCCGTCGCACCGGCCGGTCATCGAGGACCGCTACGGGCTGTCGTTCGCGACCCCCGGCCGCCACACCGAGGAGTACGTCGGCGTGCTGGCGCCGCTGCTGCGCGGCGAGGCGGTGTCGGTCGACGGGCCGGAGTACCGGGTGCGGGCCGAGGCGCCCGCGGTGCCCGAGGACGGGCCGGTGCCGCTGCTGCTCGCCGCGCTCGGCCCGCGCCTGCTGCGCGTCGCCGGCCGGCAGGCGGCCGGCACGATCCTCTGGATGGGCAACGCCACCTCGATCGAGAAGCACGTCGCCCCGCGCATCCGCGAGGCGGCCGCGGCGGCCGGGCGCCCGGAGCCGCGGATCGTGGCCGGGCTGCCCGTCGCGGTGCACGACGACGTCGCCGAGGCCCGCGCCGAGGCCGCCTCGGTCTACTCCGTCTACGGCACCCTGCCGAACTACCGGCGCATCCTGGCCCACGGCGGGATCTCCGGCCCGGCCGATGCCGTTCTGGTCGGCGACGAGGTCACCGTCGGCGCGCGCATCCGCGAGCTGTTCGAGGCCGGTGCGACCGACGTCTGGGCGGCGCCGTTCCCGGTCGGCGCCGACCGCGCGGCTTCCCGCAGGCGCACGAGGGCCCTGCTGAAGGAGTTGGCCGCCGGGTGAGGCCCGCTCGTCGGGGCCGGCCGCGGTCGGCGCCGATCGGCCCTTGACTTCCCCGCGTGGGCGGCCAAAATCTGGAAACCGGTTCTAGGATCGGGTCCCAGCTGAGTGGTCCTCGGCACGTCGACGATGACAGGGGTGGCCATGAAGGTGTCCTACGTCCGGTACCTCGACAGCTACCCGACCGGGCGCAGGCGCGCGTTCCTGCTCACCATGGCGGTGCTGGCCAGCCTGATCACCTCCTACGAGGCGGCGATCGCCCCGGTGGTCCCGCTGCTGCTCGAGGACCTGGAGATGTCGCTGCCGACCTACGGCGCGATCTCCGCGGCCGCCGCCGTCGCCGGCGCGATCTCCGGAATCATCGCCGGCCGGATGACCGACAAGGTCGGCCGGGTCAAGCTGCTCGTGCCGGCCATGCTCATCACCGCGCTGCTGTGCTTCGCGATGACGCTGGTGACGACGCCGACCGAGCTGCTGGTGGTGCGGTGCGTGCTGTCGTTCGTCGACGGCATCGCGATCGCCTGCACCGCCCCGCTCGTGCGCGACTTCTCCCCGCGCATGGGCCGCGCCACCGCGTTCGGCTTCTGGACCTGGGGCCCGGTCGGGGCGAACTTCCTGTCCGCGGCCATCGCCGGGGCCACGCTCAACCTGTTCGGCAACTGGCACTCCCAGTTCGTGATCATGGGCGTGGTCTCGATCGTGGTCTCGCTGGTGATCGCGGCCAACATCGCCGAGCTCTCCCCGGCCCTCAAGGCCACCATCCGGCAGACCGAGCTGACCGCCGTGGGCAAGGCCACCGAGTCGCGCGAGCCGCGCATGTCCGACCTGCTGCGCAGCCGCTGCATCTGGGCGCACGTGCTGGGTATCTCGTCCTGGCTGGTCATCTACATCACGCTGCTGGTGTTCGGCCAGACCATGCTCGTCGCCACCTTCGGCGTCACCCCGGCCGAGGCCTCGCAGATCATGACGGTCTTCTGGATCCTCGACATCGTCGTGCTGATCGTGGCCGGCCGGCTGTCCGACCGCACGCAGCTGCGCAAGCCCTTCGCGGCCGTCGGCACCGGGCTCGGCCTGGTCTCCCTCGGCGTGCTGATCTGGTTGACCGGCCACCCCGAGAGCACGTCGACGCTCGGGCTGATGATCACCGGGATGCTGCTGGGCGGCAGCCTGGCGCTGGCCTACGCCCCGTGGATGGCGAACTTCTCGGAGAACGCCGAGGACATCGACCCGCGCCTGCAGGGCACCGCGTGGGGCCTGTTCGCGTTCGTCACCAAGATCATGGCGGTGGTGGTGCTGCTGGTGGCGCCGCTGGTGGTGGCGTCGGTGGGCTGGTACGGCTGGCTGATCGTCTCGCTGGTGTGCCTGGCCGCGTTCGGCGTCGCGATCCTGTTCTTCGAGGGCCCGTGGCGGCGCTCGCAACTGGTCGGCACCGCGGCCGGGGACGCCGTGCTCGCGCCCACCGCCTCGACCGACTGACAGGCCGATCGGAACCCGGCGTCAGTGCTGGTCGATGCGCACGTGGTGCAGGGGAGCGGTCCGGGTCGACCGCTTGCGGGCGTACTTGCGGGTGTACATCCCGTAATCGGCGCGGGCGAGCAGCTCGTCGGCGTCGACCGGGTCGTCGCCCTCCCTGAGCTGCACCGCCCCGGCGCTGATCCGGGCGGTCAGCTGTCGGCCGGCGATGGGGAACGGCGCGTGCAGCGCCTCGGTGATGCGCTCGGCGCAGCGCTCGGCGTCGTCCCCGGACTCCAGCAGCACCGCGAACTCGTCGCCGCCGAGCCGGGCGACGGTGTCGCCAGGGCGGGCCAGCCCGGCGATCCGGTGCGCCACGCCGACCAGCAGCGCGTCGCCCGCGGCGTGCCCGAGCGTGTCGTTGACCAGCTTGAAGTCGTCGAGGTCGAGGAAGACCAACCCGACCGGGCGCCGGTCGCGCCCGTGCAGCTGCAGGGCGTGCTCGAGCCGCTCGCGGAACTTCGTGCGGTTGGCCAGGCCGGTCAGCGCGTCGTGGTGGGCCTGGTGCTCCAGCTGCTCCTCGCGAGCCGCGACGCGCGCGATCAGCGCGGCGTTCTGGCGCAGCGCCAGGTACTGGCGGGCCAGCAGCAGGCCGATCAGCACGAGCGCGGCGAGATTCTCGGCCACCGAGGAGTCCCGCCCGGCCACCTCGCTGCCGCTGGACACGATCAACGCCACCGCGACCGGCACGTAGGGCAGTAGGCCCCCGGACGGCACGATGGCCTGGCGCGTCGTGCGCCGCCTGCGGGCGGGCCCGCCGCGGTCGTCGTCCAGCAGCGCCGCGGCCGCCATGCAGCCGAAGCCGATGTTCCAGGTGACGTCGAGCGCGGTGCCGGGCTCGTAGCCCTCGGTCAGGGTGAGGTACACGAACGCGCTGTCGGCGACGCTGAGCGCGAGCAGGCCCGCGGTCAGCAGCGCCAGCGGCAGGCGGGCCGCCCCGCTCGGCACCCGGGCCATGGTGAGCAGCGCCAGCACGGACACGGCCACGTCGAACACCGGGTACACGATCGACACGACGGAGGCGAGCGGCCGGACCCCCTCGGCCGCGCGGACGGCCGCGCCGAGCGCGGTCACCCAGCTGACCAGCAGCAGCGCCACGCTCGCGGCGAGCCCGTCGAGCACGCTCTGCAGCCGGCGCACGCGTCCCCCGCCCACCGGGAGCAGCAGCAGGCCGACGCACGTCAACGGGCCGAAGCCGAGGAACACCAGGTCGGCCACGGAGGGGAAGGGGTCCTCGCCGTTCGCCTGCAGCCACGTCCAGATCGCCTCGCCGCCGACCCAGCAGCTCAGCGCGGCCCCGAGCGCGGTCCAGGCGTGGCGCCTGCGGCCGGTCGAGCGCGCGGCCCGCCAGAACCCGCACGACGCCGCCATCGCCGAGGTCGCCAGCGCGACGAGGTTGCCGGTCAGCGTCCGGTCCAGCCGGCTCACGTCGGGCAGGAAGAGCGCGCCGACCGCGAGCCCGGTGACGGCGGCGACCGCGAGGAGCGCCGCGACCCTCCTGCTCGCTGGTGCGCCCATCGGGTCGTCCTTTCCGCGCCAGTGGGGATCATCGCCCGCGCCGGCCGGGCAGCGGGATCGCCCGATGGGAGGGCCCCGGGGGCGGACGGGTGGTCCGGCGGCGGCCGGGCTCCGGACGCCGGTCAGGCCGGGTCGTCGACCACCCGGGTGAGCAGGTCGCGCAGGGTGGCCTGCTCGGCGGGGGTGAGCCGGCCCAGGCGCTGTTGCCCGCCGCTGCCGGCCAGCTCGGTGGCGCGGTCGCGGAGCTCCCGGCCCCGCGCGGTCGCGGCGACCAGCTTCGTGCGGCGGTCGGCGGGGGAGGGGGTGCGCTCGACGAGGCCGCGCCGGGCCAGCTCGTCGACGAGCGCGACGACCTGGCTGGGGTCCAGGCCGAGGGTGGCGGCGAGGTCGCGCTGGCTGATCCCGCCCTCCTCGTCGCAGGCCAGGACGAGCACGGAGTAGGGCCGGACCCGCAGGCCGACCTCGGCCAGCGAGTCGTTGGTGGCGCGCACGACCAGGCCGCTGGCGCGGGAGAGCAGGAAGCCGATGTCGTCGGCCAGCGCGGGCATGATTTGTTTGAGCTCCTCAATGATTGACAATGTCTACGTTAGCGTCCTAGCGTCGCCGCGGGAAGTGCCGGGTCGACCATCGGGGGTCCCGGCCCAGCGCGTGAGGAGCCGCCGTGGACCTGTCCGGCAAGGTCGCCATCGTCACCGGCAGCGGGCGGGGGCTGGGTCTGGCCTACGCCACCGACCTGGCCCGCCGCGGGGCCCAGGTCGTGGTCAACGACGTCGACGACGCGGTGGCCGCCGAGGCCGTCGGGACGATCGCGGACGCGGGCGGCACCGCCGTCGCCGAGGTCGTCGCGGTGGGGGGCAGCGAGGCGGCGCAGGCGCTGGTCGACCGCGCGGTCGGCGAGTTCGGCCGGTTGGATGTCCTGGTCAACAACGCCGGCATCCTGCGCGACGCCACGCTGTGGAAGATGACCGACGACGCGTTCGACGCGGTCATCACCACGCACCTGCGCGGCACGTTCACCTGCACCCGCGCCGCCGCGCTGCGGATGCGCGAGCAGGGCGAGGGCGGGCGCATCATCTGCGTCGGCTCGCCGACGGGCCAGGTCGGCAACTTCGGGCAGACCAACTACGCCGCGGCCAAGGCCGGCATCGTCGGCATGGTCCGCACCTGGGCGATGGAGCTGGCCAAGGCCCGGATCACCGCGAACGCGATCGTGCCGGTCGCGGCCACCGGGATGACCGAGACCATCCCGTTCCTCAAGCAGTACATCGATGCCATCAAGGCCGGCGAGCCGCTGCCCCCGTTCGCCCGCCGCGAGTTGGGCTTCGGCGCACCGTCGGACGCCGCCGGGCTGGTCGCGTTCCTCGCCTCGGACGCCGCCGCCGCCATCACCGGGCAGGCGATCGGCATCGGCGGCGACCGGCTCGCGCTGTGGACGCACCCGAGCGAGACCGTCGTCGAGTACGCGGACTCCGGCTGGTCGGCCGACGCCGTCGCGGCGGCGTGGGCGGAGAAGTTCGCGCCGTCGCAGCAGCGCGTGGGCCAGCAGTTCCCGGAGCCGCCCGGCGCGTAGGGGCGGCGGAGGGGGCTCTCAGCGGGTTCTGCGCGGCTTCCCAGCGGTGGGCGGTCAGCTGTGCGGGTCATCAGCACCCGTCACCGTGGTCCTCGGAGGTCCGCATGAGCGTCCCCACCGCGCCGGCACCCGCCGGCTTCAACCCTGGCTTCAACACCGCCACCGCCCACCGCCCCGACCTCGTGGTCCGGGCCGCGTCGCCGGCCGACGTGGTCGACGCGGTCCGGTCGGCCCGGGAGACGGGGCGCAAGGTCGCGGTCGTGGCGACCGGGCACGGGGCCGGGCCGACCGGGCCGGGCACCGTCCTGGTCGACACCTCCGGCCTCGCCGACGTCTCGATCGACCCGGTCGCCCGCACCGCCACCGTCGGCGCGGGCGCCACCTGGCAGCAGGTGCTGGACGCGGCCGCGCCGTTCGGGCTCGGTGGGTTGGCCGGGTCGTCCCCGGGGGTCGGGGTGGTCGGCTACACCCTCGGCGGCGGGTTGGGTCCGGTCGCGCGCACCTTCGGGCTGGCCGTCGACCACGTGCTGGCCCTGGACGTGGTCACCGCCGACGGCGCGGCCCGCCGGGTCGACGCCACCACCGAGCCGGAGCTGTTCTGGGCGATCCGCGGCGGTGGCGCGGCGTTCGGCCTGGTCACCGGGCTGACCATGGGCCTGGTCGGGGTCCGCGAGCTCTACGGGGGCGGGCTGTGGTTCTCCGCCGACGTCGCCCGCACCGTGCTGCACGCCTGGCGCGACTGGGCCGCGACCCTGCCCGACTCGGTCACCACCTCGCTGGCCCGGCTGAACCTGCCGCCGGCGCCGGAGCTGCCCGAGCCGCTGCGCGGGCGCCCGGTCGTGCACGTGCGGGTCGCGCACGTCGGCGACCCGGCCGAGGGGGAGCGGCTGGTGGCGCCGCTGCGGGCCGCGGCCACCCCGCTGCTCGACGGGCTGGGCGTGCTGCCCTACGCCGCGCTCGGCGCCGTCCACGCCGACCCGACCAGCCCCATGCCGGTGCACGAGCGCGGGACGCTGCTCGCCGACCTGCCGCCCGCGGCGGTCGAGGCGTTCGCCGACGTCACCTCGCCCGCCGCCGGCCTGCCGATCGTGATGGCCGAGCTGCGGCTGCTCGGCGGGGCCGTCGGCCGGGCCCCGGCCGTGCCGAGCGCCGCCGCGGGCCGCGACGCGGCCTTCACCCTGTACTCGCTCGGTGTGCTCGCGCCGCCGATCGCCGACGCGGTGCCCGGTGCGGTCGACGCCGTCCTGGACCGGCTGGGGCCGTGGTCGACCGGTGGCGCGATGCCCAACTTCGCCGGTCCGCCGGACGCGGTCGCGAGCACCCGCGTCCGCCGCGCCTTCGGCCCGGACACCGTCGCCCGGCTCGACGCGCTGCGCGCCGCCCTCGACCCGCGCGACCTGTTCGCGCCGGCGGCCCGCTGGACGGGCGCCCGGTCGTGAGCCGCGCCGCTCGGGGGGCCGGTCAGCCGAGCAGCTCCCCGAGTAGCGCGTCGACCTCCCCGCGGCCCAGCTCGCGGCCCCGGGCGCGGTGGTGGGCCAGCTCGGCCGGCCCGAGCGCGTCGCGCACGGCCCGCGCCTCCCGCGGCCCGTCGACGGGGTCCATCCGCTCCGGGTGGAACCCCACCCGTTCGCCGAGCGCGTCGACCGCCCCCAGCAGCACCGCGGCCTCGGCGGCGCGCCCGGTCCCGGCCAGCACCCCGGCCGTCGTGTGCACCAGGACCAGCCAGGACGTGACGTCGCCGTCGGCGCCCAGCGGCTCGCGCATGCGGGCCCCCGCGTCGAGCGCGGCGTCGAGGTCGCCGTCGTCGACGGCGGCCTTCATCAGGGCCCAGGTCGAGGACACCGCAGCCCAGCGGTGCCCGGCCGCCTCGGCGACGTCCACCGCCTCGGCCAGCACCGGCCGCGCCGGCGCCGCCCCGGTGCGGCGCCGGACCATGCCGGCGATCATCAGCGCCTCGGCGCGCACCCACGCCTCGGTGCCGGCGGCGGCCTCGACGGCGGCCTCGGCCGCGGCGAGCGCCT
>NZ_JAHDTH010000075.1 GCF_018531445.1 Pseudonocardia lacus | reverse complement strand
GTCATCGCCGCGCTCGCGGTGCGGGTGGGCAGCGGGCGCCCGGTGGGGGCCCGGCGATGACCCGCGGGCGCGGCGAGCTGGAGCGCGACGTGATGGGCGTGCTCTGGGGCCGCGGCGAGCCCGCGGCGGCGCGCACGGTGCTGCGCGCCCTCGGCGACCCCGACCTCGCCTACGCCACCGTCAAGACGGTGCTGGAGCGGTTGACCCGCAAGGGGATCGCGTCCCGGGTGCGGGTCGACCGGACCTGGCACTACTCCGCCACCCGCAGCCGCGACGCGTTCGTCGCCGGGCTGATGCTGCAGGCGCTGGAGCGCTCCGCCGACCGCGACGCCTCGCTGGTGGCGTTCGTGCGCTCGGTCAGCCCGACCGACGCGGCGGTCCTGCGGGCCGCGCTCGCCGACCCCGGGCCGCCGCCCTGATCCCGGTCGCCCGATGACGTCTCCGCCGCGGGTCACCAGGTGTCGATGTGGGGGCGGGTCTTGCCGCCCGGTTGCGGGCCCACGGGGGCGGGTGGGAAGGACGAGGTGATCCAGCGCCGGGTGTCGGCCGGGTCGATGACGTCGTCGACCTCGAAGACCGTGGCCACGCTGAGCGCCTTGCCGCGCTCGTAGCTCTCGGCGACGAGCTTCTCGTAGAGGGCCTGGCGCTCGGCCGGGTCGGTGAGGGCCTCCAGCTCCTTGCGGTAGCCCAGGCGCACCGCACCCTCCAGCCCCATCCCGCCCAGTTCGCCGGTCGGCCAGGACACCGTGAACGCCGGGGCCTTCAGGCTGCCACCGGCCATGCCCTGGGCGCCCAGGCCGTAGCACTTGCGCACGATCACCATCCCGAGCGGGACGCTGAGGTTCGCGCCGACCACGAACAGCCGGCTGAAGTGCCGGACGGTGGCCTCGCGCTCGGAGTCGGTGCCGACCATGAAGCCGGGGGTGTCGCACAGCGAGACGACCGGTAGCCCGAACGCGTCGCAGAGCTGCAGGAACCGGGCGGCCTTGTCGGCGGCGTCGCGGTCGATGGCCCCGCCGAGGTGGGTGGGGTCGTTGGCGATCAGGCCCATCGGGCGGCCCTCGACGCGGATCAGGGCGGTCACCATCCCGACGCCGAACCCGCGGCGCAGCTCCAGCACCGAGCCCTCGTCGGCGAGCCCGTGCACGGCCGCGCGGATGTCGTAGACGCGCACCCGGTTCTCCGGGACGACGTGGCGCAGGCGGCGCTGGTCGGGGGCGGTCCAGTCGGCCACCGGTCCCTGGAAGTAGGACAGGTACTGCTTGGCGATGCGGGTGGCCTCGGCCTCGTCAGCCGCCACGATGTCGACCACGCCGTTGGGCACCTGCACCGACAGCGGGCCGACCTCGTCCGGCGCGACGACGCCGAGGCCGCCGCCCTCGATCATCGCCGGGCCGCCCATGCCGATGCTGGCGCCCTCCACGGCGATGATGACGTCGCAGGTGCCCAGCAGCGCCGCGTTGCCGGCGAAGCACCGCCCCGCCACCACGCCGACCAGCGGCACCAGCGCCGACAGCCGGCCGAACAGCTCGAACGCCGGCGTCGGCAGCCCGGTCATGCCCAGGCCGTCGGTGTCGCCGGGGCGCCCGCCGCCGCCCTCGGCGTAGAGCACGACCGGCAGCCTGCGGCGCGCGGCCAGCTCGAAGACCCGGTCCTTCTTGTCGTGGTTGAGCTTGCCCTGGGTGCCGGCGAGCACGGTGTAGTCGTAGGCGACGACGACGGCGCGGGCGTTCTCCTCGCCGACCAGGTCGGCGTTGATCGTGGCGGTGCCGGCGACGAGGCCGTCGGCGGGGGTGCGCTCGATGAGGTCCTCCAGCGAGCGGCGGCGGCGCTGGGCGGCGATCGCCAGCGCGCCGTACTCGACGAAGCTGCCCTCGTCGCACAGGTCGGCGACGTTCTCCCGGGCGGTGCGCAGCCCGAGCCGGTGCCGCTTGGCCACGGCCTCGCCGCGCCGCTCGTCCAGCCCGATGGCGTGCCGTTCGATGACCTCGGCGAGGTCGGGGCGGATGTGGTCGGGGTCGACCTCGGCGACGGCGGCGGCGTCCTCGGCGTCGGTGGCGACCGGGCGCAGCGCGACCAGCACGTCGCCGGCCGCGACGGTGTCGCCCACCGCGACGGCGAGCGCGGTGACCGTGCCGGCGGTCGGCGCGGCGACGACGTGCTCCATCTTCAGCGCCTCCAGGACCACCAGCGCGGCGCCGGCGCGCACGGTGTCGCCTTCCTGCGCCTCGATCGCGACCACCGTCCCCGGGCCCAGCGCGCGGACCGCCTCGGCGTCGTCCGGGAGCGCGACCGCGCGCGGGCGGCCGGTGTCGGCGACCTCGGCGACCCGCTCCACGTAGCGGTGCGGGCGGGTGGCGGCGAGGATCTCGGGCAGGTGCCGGTCGAGGAAGGTGGTGTCCAGCTCGCCCGCGGCGAACGCCGGGTGCGCGACGATCCCGGCCAGCACGTCCAGGTTGGTGTCGACGCCGGCGATGTGGCACTCCGAGAGCGCCCGGTGCGCGCGGGCGGCCAGCGCGGCCAGGTCGGGCGAGCGGTCGTGCACGACGAGCTTGGCCAGCAGCGGGTCGTAGCGCAGGCTCGTCCGGTAGCCGACGTGCCCGGCGGCGTCGACGCGGACCCCGCGCCCGGCGGGCAGCTCGAAGGCGGTCAGCGTGCCGGCGGCCGGGGTGGTGGTGCCGTCGGGGTTGGTCACCTCGGTGGTGATGCGGGCCTGCAGCGCCGCCCCGCGCGGCTCGGGCACCGGGTCGAGGCCGACGTCGGCGAGCGAACGCCCCGCGGCCAGCTCCAGCTGCACGCGCACCAGGTCGACCCCGGTGACCTCCTCGGTGACCGTGTGCTCCACCTGCAACCGGGGATTGACCTCGCAGAACGCGATTCTCGTCCCGCTGACGAGGAACTCGACCGTGCCGACCCCGCGGTACCCGACGGCCTCCCCGACCCGGACCGCCGCGGCCAGCAGCTCGGCGCGCACGGCGGCGGGCAGGCCCGGGGCCGGGGCCAGCTCGACGACCTTCTGGTGCCGGCGCTGGATCGAGCAGTCGCGCTCGCCGAGGGCGATGACGCCGCTCCCGTCGCCGACGATCTGCACCTCGATGTGCCGGGCCGGCGTGAGCAGCTCCTCGACGTAGACGCGGTCGTCGCCGAACGCCGTGCGCGCCTCCGAGGCGCACCGCGCGTAGGCCTCGGCCAGCGCGTCGGGATCGGTGACCGCGCGCATCCCCCGCCCGCCCCCGCCCGCCACGGCTTTGAGCATCACCGCGCCGGGCGCGGGCAGACCGCGCCGGAACTCCGCGGCACCGTCGACGTCGACCGGACCGGTGCCGGCCAGCACCGGCAGACCGATCCCCTCGGCCAGGGAGCGGGCGCTGGTCTTGTCGCCGAACCGGGCCAGCACCCGCGCGGGCGGCCCCACGAACGCGATCCCGCGCTCGGCGCAGGCCTCGGCGAACCGCGCGTTCTCGCTGAGGAACCCGTAGCCGGGATGGACGGCGTCGGCGCCGGCCTCCTGGGCCGCGCGCAGCACGTCGTCGATGTCGAGGTAGGCGGCCACCCCGGTGCCGCGCAGCGCGACCGCCGCGTCGGCCTTGGCGACGTGCGGGGCGTCGGCGTCGTCGGTCGCGTGGACCGCCACGGCGGGCAGCCCGAGATCGGCGGCGGCCCGGGCGATGCGGACGGCGATCTCGCCGCGGTTGGCGATCAGCAGGCGGGAGAACACGACTGATCGTCCGTTAAGCGCGACGAGGCTGTCAACGTCGCCACCGGCGCTCGTCCGACCGGCGCAGCCCGCATCGTCCGGGATCCCGCGCCGGGGCGGTCGGCCACACTCCGCGGGTGAGCATGATCATCACGTTCTTCGTCGCCGCCGACGACGCGGCCGCCACCGGCGCACTGGCCGACGGGCCCGGCCCCGGGACCGACACGGCCACCTGCGGCAACTTCGACGTCTTCTTCGCACTCGGCGAGTGGCAGGCCATCCTCGACGGCAACGGCAACGGCGCCGGCGGCGCCGCGTTCGTTCCGGACTACCCCGACGTCGTGGCCAGCGGCGACGACACCGCCATGGTCCTCGCGGTGCCGCCCGCCCTCGAACGGGCGCTCGTCGACGCCGACGGGCCGACGCTGGCCGCCACCGCCGAGCACTGGGTCCGCGAGCAGGCCGCGGAGGGGCAGGAGCTCGACGCCGAGCTGTTCACCGGGGTGCTCGGCGAGCTGGCCGGCCTGGCCCGCACGGCCGCCGGGACCGGCGGGGCGACCTACTGCCGGGTGGGCTGAACGCGCTACCGGTCCGCCCGCCAGCCGCCACGGACGGCGCCGGGGCCCGGCGCCGGGCGGAACAGGTTGCCCGCCGTCGACGGGGCCCGCTTCGTCGGCGACAGGCCCCACCGCTCCAGGCCGATCCCGATCGTCCACTCCGCCGAGCCCGGCCACAGCCGGTACTGGGCGAGCAGCGCCCGCCCCAGCAGCCCGCCGACGACCGTCTCCCCCCGGGGGCGCCGCAGCCGGCGGACGACGGCCGCGGCCACCCGCTCCGGGGGCAGCGGCGGCGGGAGCGCCCGGACACGGCGGCCGGTGCGGTTGGCCGCGTCCTGCCACATCGGGGTGTCGATGGCGGTCGGGAACACCGTGCACACGTCGACGCCGCGGACGCCGGCCAACCGCAACTCCTGGCGCAGGCACGCGCCCAGCCCGCGGACCGCGAACTTCGCCATCGTGTAGCCGGCGCCGTAGGGCTGGGCGACGATCCCCAGGATCGACGAGAGGTTGACGACCACGCCGTGGCCCTGCGGGACCATCCGGCTCAGCGCGGACCGGCAGCCGTGCACGCAGCCGCCGAGGTCGACGTCCAGGACCCGGCGGATCTCGTCGAGGGGGGCGTCGAGGAACGCCCCGAACATCTCCACCCCGGCCGAGTTCACCCAGCCGTCGATGCGCCCGAACCGCTCGACGGTGGTGGCGGCGACCCGCTCGACCGCCTCCGCGTCGGCCACGTCGGCCGACAGCGCGAGGGTCTGCCCGCCCAGGCCGCGGCACTCGGCCGCGGTGGCGGCCAGGCCCTCCGCGCCCCGGGCGACCAGCACGACGCGGGCGCCGCCCGCGCACAGCCGGAGCGCGGTCGCCCTGCCGATCCCGCTGGTGGCGCCGGTCACCACGACGACGCTGCCCTCGATGCGCATTGCGCCGGGTACCCGGTCGGTGGTGTTCGATCCCTCCCGGCCGTTCCGGCGGGCCGATCGGGCCCGTCGCCCCTACGCTGCCGGCGTGATTGCTGTGCGACGCGAATCGGAAGCCGACGCCGACACGGTCTGGCGCATCCTGGCGGACGGGTGGCTGTACCCGTCCTGGGTGGTCGGGGCGTCCAGGATGCGCGACGTCGACGCGGGCTGGCCCGCGGTCGGCACCCTGCTGCACCACTCGGTCGGCGCCTGGCCCGCCCTGATCAACGACACCACCGAGGTGCTGCGCAGCGAGCCCGGCCGGGAACTGCTGCTGCGCGGGCGCCTCTGGCCGCTCGGCGAGGCCGAGATCCTGCTGCGGCTGGAGCCGGACGCCGGCGGCGGCTGCACCATCCACATGGAGGAGGACGTGGTCAGCGGCCCGACGAAGCTGCTGCCGCACCCGGTGCGCGCGGCGATGATCGTCCCCCGCAACAACGAGACCCTCCGCCGGCTGACCTACCTCGCCGAGGGCCGGTCGCGGTAGACCAGCTCCAGCGCCGCGGAGGTCGCCCTGCGGCGCAGCTTCCCGCGCAGCCCCTGCTCCCCGAGCGCGGCCCTCGCGGCCAGGTAGCCGCACACCCCGTGCACCCCCCCGCCGGGGTGCGCCGACGCGCTGGCCAGGTACAGCCCGTCGACCACCGTCTCCGGCCGGCCCAGGCCCGGGAACGGCCGGAAGACCAGCTGCTGGAACAGCTGCGCGGTGCCGCCGTTGACCGCGCCGTGCTCCAGGTTGGGGTCGGCGGCGGTCAGGTCGGTGGGCAGCTGGACGTGGCGGTGCAGCACCTTCGAGCCGAAGCCCGGGGCGTGCTCCTCGATCACCTCGTCGATGCGGCGCGCCACCTCCGTCGCCGACTCGTCGTCGCTCACCTTGCGGGGCATGTGGGTGTAGGCCCACACGCTCTCGGTGCCCTCCGGTGAGCGCGTCGGGTCGGTCGTGGTCATCTGGCCCAGCAGCATGAAGGGCGAGCGCGGCAGCGTCTCCGACTCGATGTCCGACGACCAGCGGGTCAGGCCGCGCCCGTCGGCCCCGACGTGCACGGTTCCGGCGCCGGTGACGTTCGGGGACTTCCACGGGATGGGCCCGTCCAACGCCCAGTTGACCTTGACGACCGGGGTGTCCCACTCGAAGTGCTCCAGGTCCTCGTGCAGCCGGGCGGGCAGCGCGTCGGCCGGGAGCATCCGCTGGTAGAGCGCGGGGGCCGAGACGTCGGCCAGCACGGCCCGGCGGGCCCGCACGGTCAGCCCGGCCGCCGTGCGCACGGCCACCGCGCGACCGCCGCGCACGTCGATGCGCTCGACGTGCTGCCCGGTGTGGATCTGGGCGCCCGCCGCCACCGCCCGCCGCTCCAGCGCGGCGGCCAGCTGCCCGGCGCCCCCGCGCGGCGCCGGGAACCCGTACCGCTGGCCGAGCATCACCAGCAGCCAGCCGTAGACGCCGCTGATCGAGGCGTCCGGCGGCGCGTCGGCGTGCACGGCGTTGCCGGCCAGCAGCAGCCGGGCCGGCTCCCCGCCGAACAGCTCCTCGGCCATCCGGGCGGCCGGCAGCAGCGCGAACCGCGCCATCCGCAGCGCCTCCGCGGTGCCCAGCCTGCGCAGCAGCGCCACCGGCCCGCGCACCGGCGGGAACGCGGTGAACAGGGTGCGCAGCAGGAGGTCGCCGATGTCGTCCCACTGGTCGCACAGCCGCAGCCAGGCCTCGCCGTCGCCGGCGTGGTGCTCGTCGAGGCCGGCGGCGGTGCGCTCGCGGTCGCGGTGCAGCACGGCGGCCGGGCCGCCGTCCGGACGCGGCGGGTGCGCCAGCACCGACGGCGCGTGCACCCACTCCAGGCCGTGCGGGCCCAGGTCCAGCGAGCGCAGCACCGGGGAGGCGGCGCCGAGCGGGTAGAACGCGCTGAACAGGTCGGCGGTGAACCCGGGGTGCAGCTCGGTCGACCGCACCGCCCCGCCCACGACGTCGTGCGACTCCAGCACGCACACGTCCCACCCGGCGTCGGCGAGCAGCGCCGCCGCCACCAACCCGTGGTGCCCCCCGCCCACGACCACCGCGTCCGCCGTCATCTCCGCCATACCCGGAGTCTGACCGGGCAGCGCCCACCCGAAACCCACCGGCGCCCGCGGTGTTGCGGCCCCGCGTGGCGGAGCCGCCCGTCGAGAACGAAGTTGTCGTGATCAACGGGGCCTGTTGATCACGACAAGTTCGTTCTCGACGGCACTATCGGCCGGGCGGGGCGGCGCTGGTTGGACGAGAGCCGCGCTCGTCTCGCGGCGGCGCGGGGTTCTTGGGGTGAGCGCCGCAGGCGCGAACCCGGGGGCGCGCGTAGCGCGCCCACACCCCCCGCGAGGAGGGCCCTGCTTGATCTGAGGTCGCTCGCCGCGGAGGCGCCGGAGGCAACCTGGCCCACCCTCTCGGACCCCACTGATCGCCCGGACATGACCGGGGCCGAAGGCGCTGTTGCGCCCGCTGGTCACCTCGCCCAGGGACGTCACTGTCTACTGCGCCTCCGGCGGCGCTTCCAGCGGGGACCTCAGCTCAAGCAGGGGGGTCGTGCTCCCCTGCCGCCGCGTCGGCAGGGGAGCACTCGGGAGAAGTGTGGGCGCTACCGCGCCCACCGGGCCGAGCCCGGCTCGCAGCCCTCGCGGTGTCCTCGCAGCACCGGGTGTGCGCTCGCAGCCCGCCGGCGTGCTGCGACGACCCAGCCAGCGCTGCGAGGTCTCCCGCCAGCGCTGCGCCACCACCCCCAACCGGTCACCTCGCAGCACAAGGGGTGCCCTCGCAACCCGCCGGCCCGCTGCGAGCACCCAGCCGCTGCTGCGACACCCACCCCACGCTGCGAGAACGCCCCTACCCGGGGCCGGGGGCGTCTTCGCAGGGGCGGTGAGACTCTGCGAAGTGGCCGACTGGCGTACGCGGGCGTCTTCCGGCCGGCATGGCCCCTCCCCGCCAGCGCTGCAACGACCCAGCCAGCCCCGCGACGTCCCCGCCAGCGCTGCGCAACCGCCCCAACCGGCCCCCTCGCAGCAGCAGGCACGTGCTCGCAGCCCGCCGGCGCCCTGCGACACCCCAGCCAGCGCTGCGAGAACACCGCTAGCCCTGCGAGGACACCCTCTGTCGCTCCGGCCGGCCGCACGAGAGCGGCTCTCGTCCAACCTGGTCGTACGAAAGCGGCTCTCGTCCAACCGGCCACGTCCCCCGCCCACCCCGGCCCCGTCGAGAACGACGTTCTCGACGGACACGTTCGGGGTACTGGGTGACGTGGGCGACGGGAACGGGTGGCTGCGGCCGCCCCGGTTGGCGACCGGGGAGAAGCGCAGCGCGACGCGGCTGGAGCTGTTCTACGACCTCGCCTACGTGCTGGTCGTCGCCGAGCTCGCCTCGGCGCTGCTCAAGGACATGTCCTGGACCGGGGTGGGGATCTTCGCCGGGCTGTTCACCGTCATGTGGTTCTCCTGGGTCAGCACCACGCTCTACGCCAACCGCTTCGACACCGACGACGTGCTGTTCCGGATCGCGATCCTGACCGACACCGCCGCCGTCGCCGGGTGCGCCGCGGCCGCCACCGGGGGGCTCAGTGGCTTCGACATCCCGTTCGCGGTCTGCTTCCTGATCGGCCGGCTGATCCTGGTCGGGCTGTACGTGCGGGCCTGGTGGCACGTGCGCGACAGCCGGGCGACGGTCGTCGTCTACCTGACCGGCACGAGCATCTCGGCGACGCTGTGGGCCGTCTCGCTGCTGGTGCCCGCCCCCGCCCGCTACATCCTGTGGGGCGTGTCGGTGCTGGTCGAGGCGGCGTCGCCGTTCATCGCCACCTGGCGCGGGAACACCGCGCCGCTGCACATGGAGCACCTCCCGGAGCGGTTCGGGCTGTTCGTGATCCTCGTGCTGGGCGAGGTGGTGGCCGGGATCGTCACCGGCGTGCACGACGCCGTGTGGGCGAGCCCGTCGGTGACGGTCGCCGCGGTCGCGTTCGTCGTCGGGGCGGGGTTGTGGTGGAACTACTTCGACGCCGCCTCGGTCAGCGGGGAGGACGAGCTCCAGGACGGCGCGGAGGAGGACGGCGAGGAGAAGGAGGTCGACGAGCGCCACGACCTCTACATCTACGGCCACCTGCCGCTGTCGCTGGGCATCGCGGCCACCGGTGTGGGCCTGGAGGACCTGGTGCTGCACCCGGACGCCGGGCTGCCCTCGCCCGCCATGTGGATCGCGGTGTGCGGCGTCGCCCTGGCCATGCTCGGCGCCGGGATCGTGCTGGGTGGCGTGCACCAGCGGATCTCGGCGATGTGGCCGTGGCCGGTGGCGGCCCTGGTGCCGCTGGGTGCGCTCACCTTCCTGGACGTGCCCGTGCTGGCGCTGGTCGCGATGCTCGCCGCGGTCGTCGTGCTGTTCGCGATCGCCGGGGCCCGGCAGCGGCGCAACCGGTCGAGCCGGACGTCGGACCCGGCGCCGGCGGCCGGGACCGACTAGCTACCGCTTGACCCGCACCGACATCTCCTGCGCGGCCGAGGCCAGCAGCTCGCCCCCGACCGAGAACAGCCTGCCCGCCCCGGCGGCACGCCCGCCGGCCGCGGACGGGCTGCGGCTGTCGTAGAGCACCCACTCGTCGACCCTCGCCGGCCGGTACAACCACAGGGCGTGGTCGAGGCTGGCCGTGCGGATGTCGCGGCGGGACAGGCCCTGGCGGCGGAACGCGCCGTGCACCAGCGTCAGGTCGGACAGGTACACGAGCAGGGCCCGGTGCAGCAGCGGGTCGTCGGGCAGCCGGCCGCCGATCCGCATCCAGGTCGAGGTCGCCGCGGGGTCGGGGTGGTCGTCCAGGGAGCAGGCCCGCAGCTCCAGCGCCCCCGCCCGGCTGGGGCCGTCGGGCGCCGCGGCGAACGGCACGCGCGGGGCCAGGTCGTCGGGCGCGGGGCGCTCGGGCAGCTCGTCCTGGTGGTCGGGGCCGTCCTCGGGCCGGCCGAACGACATCAGCGAGGTCGCGATGACCAGGCCGCCCTGCACGGCGTCGATGCGCCGGGTGCTGTAGGAACGCCCGTCGCGCAACGGGTCGACGACGAACCGGATCTCCTCGTCGGTCCGCCCGGCGCGCATGAAGTAGGCGTGCAGCGAGTGCGCCACGCCCGGCCCGTCGACGGTCAGCTGGGCGGCGATCATCGACTGGGCCAGTATCTGCCCGCCGAAGACGCGCCCGGTCGGCCAGCCGGTGCTCGACGCGGTGAACTCGTGCTTGCCGACCGGTTCCACGGCCAGCGCCCGCAGCAGCTCGTCGACCTGCTCGACGCCCGAGCGGTGCTCCCGCCACGACGCCGGGTCCGGCCCCGGCTCGGGGACGGGTGCCGCCGTCACGCCGTCGCCTCCAACCTGGCCTTGCGCAGCGCCGAGCGCCGGACCTTGCCGGCCTCGTCGCGCAGCGACTGGTCGGTCAGCTCGTACTCGCGCGGGCGCTTGTAGGGGGCGATCAGCTCGCGCAGGTGGGTGTCGAGCTCCTCGGCGGTGACGCCCGGCTCGGCCTCGACGATCGCGACGACCTTCTGGCCGAGGTCGTCGTCGGGCAGCCCGATGACCGCGCTGGTGCGGACGCCCGGGTGCGCGCCCAGGGCGCCCTCCACCTCGGCCGGGTACACGTTGGCGCCGCCGCTGACGATGCAGTCGGTGGACCGGTCGGACAGGTAGAGGTAGCCGTCCTCGTCGTAGTAGCCGAGGTCGCCGATCGACTCCCAGCCGTTGCGGCTGCGCGACTGCGCGCCCAGGTAGTGGTAGGTCGAGCCCGGCCCGCCCTCGGGCATCAGGAACACCTCGCCGACCACGCCGGGCGGCACGGGGTTGCCGTCCTCGTCCTGCACCTGGAACCGGGAGTTCAGCACGGGCCGCCCGACCGACCCGCGGTGCTGGAGCCACTCGGTGCCGGTGATCGAGGTGGCGCCCTGGCCCTCGGTGCCGCCGTAGACCTCGACGATCCGCTCCGGCCCGAGCCAGTCGATGAACGCCTCCTTGAGCCACGGCGCGCACGGGCCGCCGACGTGCAGCAGCATCAGCAGCGACGACCAGTCGGCCGCGGCGCGCTGCTCGGCGGGCAGGTGCCAGATCCGGTTCATCATCGTCGGCACCAGCTGCGTCCAGGTCACCCGCTGCTCGTCGACGATCGTCAGCACCCTGGTCGGGTCGAAGCGGGGCAGGATGACCAGCCGGGAGCCGCTGAAGAAGGCGCGCATGCCGTAGATGAAGGCGGCGTTGTGGTACAGCGGCCCGGCGACCAGGTGGACGCCGCCGGCCGGCACGTAGTCGACGACCGGCACGTCCGGGTCGAACACCGCCCGACCCCGGGCCACGATGATCTTCGGAAGGCCCGTGCTGCCGCCGGAGGTGAGCGCCTTCCAGTACGTCGAGACGCGGTCGGGCAGCTCCGTGTCGTCGAACCCGGCCGGGTCGAAGCCGCGGGGCAGGCTGGGCACGTCGCTGGACTCGGCGCCCAGCAGCAGCGCGGGCTCGGCCAGCGCGATGATCCGGTCGCGCTCGATCGCCGGCAGCTTCACCGACAGCGGCAGCGGCGTGCCGCCCAGCTTCCAGATCGCGACGCAGGCGCGGACGAACTCCGCCGAGTTCGGCAGCGACACCGCCACCATGCCGTCCCGCCCGACGCCGCGCTCGGCGTAGGCCCTGGCCAGCGCGTTGGTCACGCGGTCGAGCTCGGCCCATGTGCACTGGTCGGCCGGGCCCTCCCCCGGGCCGTCCTCGACGAGCGCGAGCTCGTCGGGCTTGGTCCGCGCGAAGTGACCGATCAAGCGGCCGATCGACAGCTCGGTGCCCACGTGCCTCCCCGTCCCCAGCGACGTCCCGCCCCGTGAATCTCGCACGCGGGGTGCGGCGGGTGCGCCCCCGATGTCGTCCACATCACGTCGCCGGCCCCGTCGAGAACGAGGTTACCGTGATTTTGGACCGGTCCAATCGACAACAACGTCGTTCTCGACGGATCTGGCGGTTGCGAGGAGGCCCGAACCGGGCACGGTGATCCCATGGAGCACTTCACGATCGCCAAAATTGCCGAGCAGCACGACGACTTCCGCCGCGTCCTGTGGACCGGGAAGCACACCCAGCTCGTCATCATGACCATCCCCGCAGGTGGTGAGATCGGCGAGGAGGTGCACGAGGAGAACGACCAGATCCTGACGTTCGTCAGCGGGGTCGGCGAGGCCACCGTCTCCGGGCAGAAGCGCAAGGTCGCGGCCGGCGACCTGGTCGTGGTGCCGGCCGGGCGCAAGCACAACTTCGTGAACACCGGGCCGAACCCGCTGGTCCTCTACACCGTCTACGGCCCGGCCGACCACGCCGACGGCGCGGTGCACCGGACCAAGGAGGAGGCGGACGCGCTGGAGGAGTCGGGCCAGGACGAGCCGCCGACATCGTGACCGGGGCGGCGGGTCACCGGCCGAAGACGGGGGCCCGCTTCTCCACGAACGCCAGCACGGCCTCCCGGTGGTCGTCGGTGACGCCGCAGGTCAGGTGCCGGGGCACCTCCCGGTCCATCGCGGCGGCCAGGTCGAGCTGCTCGGCGTCGAGCAGGTTCTGCTTCATCGCGGCCAGCGCCTGGCGCGGGCCGGCGGCCAGCCCGGCGGCGACGCCCAGCGCGTACTCCCGCAGCTCCTCGGCGGGCACCACCCAGTTGAGCAGGCCCCAGTCGAGGGCGGTGGCGGCGTCGATCCGCTCGCCGAGGAACATCGCCTGGCGGGCCCTGGCCGGCCCGACCAGCCTGGTCAGGCCCCAGATGGCGCCGTAGTCGCCGGAGAGCCCGACCTTGCCGAACGCCCCGACGATCGACGACCGGTCGCAGCCGACGCGCAGGTCGCAGGCCAGGGCGAGGCCGATGCCGGCGCCCGCGGCGGCGCCGGGGAGCGCGGCGACGGTGGGCTTGGCGTAGGAGTGCAGCCGGCCCGTCGTCGCGCGCTGGCTGGCCCGCTGCCGGGCCACCCGCTCGTCGATCGACTCGCTGTGCCCGCCGCCCTCGCCGCCGCGCTCGGCGAAGCCCTTGACGTCGCCGCCCGCGCAGAACGCCGGACCGGCCCCGGTGAGCACGACGGCGCCGATGTCGTCGGCGGCCTCCCACTCGTCGAGCAGCCGGGCGAGCGCCTCGAACATCGCCGCGGACAGCGCGTTGCGCCGGTCGGGGCGGTTCAGGGTGAGGACGCCGACCCCACGCTCGACCGAGGCGAGCAGGTCGGTGGTGCCGGTGTCGATCTCCGTGCCGCTGCTGGCCGCCTGCATGCCCGCTCCTCACGCCGCTGTGGGTGTCCCGGTCGTGAGCAAAGCACACGACCGGGCGCCGGGTCAGCGCTTGCGGCCCACCCCACCGAAGCCGTCGACGGCGGCGGGCACGCCGTCGCCGGGGGCCGGCCGCCACCGGGAGACCGGGACGCAGCCCGGCGGCAGGAACTCCAGCCCCTCGAAGAAGCTCTCGACCTCGTGCGGCTCGCGGGTCGTGTACGGCACCGCGCCGGTGTCGGCGTACTCCGCGCCCGCCTTGCGCACCGCCTCCCCGACGACCACGTGGGTGCCGTCGGCGGCCACCAGGAAGCTGCCGGGGCAGGTGCGGTCCATGACGTAGCGGACGAGGTCGCGCGCCTCGTCGAGATCGGGGATGTGCCCGAGCACCCCCATCATCAGCACGGCGACGGGCCGGTTCAGGTCGATGTGCTCGCCGACCAGGCGCAGCATGCCGCCCGGGTCGAGGATGTCGGCGTCGACGAAGCGGGTGGCGCCCGCGGCGCCGTCGGCCAGGATCCGCTCGGCGTGCGCGACGACCTCGGGCTCGTGGTCGACGCACACGACGACGGCGTCGGGGGCGGTGCGCTGGACGATCTGGTGGGTGTTCTCCACCGCCGGCAGGCCCGCGCCGACGTCGAGGAACTGGCGCACCCCCTCCTGGCGGGCCAGCGTCTCCACGGCCCGCCCGAGGAACGCCCGCGACTCCCGCACGACGTCGACCACCTCGGGGTTCAACGCCAGCCAGGCGTCACCCGCCGCGCGGTCGGCCGCGGTGTTGTCGGTGCCGCCCAGCCAGTAGTTCCAAATGCGCGCGGAGTGCGGTCTGCCGCTGGCGCCCATCAGGTCGTCGGTCACGAGGTTCCCCCGTTCGGTCTCGGTGGCGGCCACGCGCAGTGTGCTCTGCGGCACCCACTCTGGCGCGTGGCCACGACGGTCCCCGACCCGGGGTATCGAAGGGAGAGCACTCCGTGACGGATCCGTCATCTGAGCGAGGATCGGGGCAGCGCCCCGGATACGCCTATCCGCCGCCCGTGTGACCTGGCCAGGTGGCCGAGCGTCAGACGATCGCCGGCACGTCGGCCCATGCGCCGGCCAGCAGCTCGGCGCTGCGCACCCGGTCGGCGTGCTCGGTGGTGATCGTGGTGACCAGCAGCTCGTCGGCGCCGGTCACCGCGGCCAACGTCCGCAGCCCCTCGACGACGGTCTGCGGCGACCCGACGATCTGGGTGTCGACGCGGTCGGCGACGGCGGCGCGCTCGTCGTCGGTCCACTCGCGGGCCCGGGCCTCGGCCGGCGTCACGTACGGCCGCGCGCCGCGCCCCGAGCGGACGTCGAGCACCCACTGCGCGTACGGCGCGGCCAGCTCGCGGGCGCGCTCGTCGGTCTCGGCGACGACGACGTCGGCGGACACCATGACGTGGGGCCGGTCGAGCGGCCCGGGCCGGAACGCCTCCCGGTAGGCGGCCACCGTGTCCAGCACGGTGGCCGGCAGCACGTGGTAGTTGGCCGCGAACGGCAGCCCGCGGCGGCCGGCGGCCTGCGCGCTGCTGCCCGGCGTCGAGCCGAGGATCCAGACGTCGAGGTCGGCGCCCTCGGCCGGCAGCACGTGCAGCGGGCGGCCGTCGGCGCCGGTGGCCGTGCCGGCGATGTAGTCGAGGATCTCGCCGACCTGGGCGTCGTAGTCCGGCGGCTCCTCGTCGAGCGGCACGCCGAGCAGCGCGAGCGCGTGGCCGAGTGCGTGCAGGTCGGCCCCGGGCAGCGGCACGGGCAGCGCCGGGACCAGCAGCCCGTCGACGACGCGGGCGGGCCGGGGGCCGCCGGGGGGCGGAGCCAGGCGCGGCGTGCCCTCCTTGCGCCGGACGAGCCGGCTCACGTCCACGCGCCCCAGGCCCAGGTCGACCCGGCCCGGGTGTACGGCGGCGATCGTGCCGAACTGCTCGGCCACCTGCAGCGGCACCGTGCTGGGCAGCAGGGTGGCCCCGGAGCCGACGCGGATCCGCTCGGTGGCCGCGGCCAGCAGCGCCACCAGCACCGGCGTCGACGACGACGCCACCCCGGTCACCAGGTGGTGCTCGGCGACCCAGTACCGCAGGTAGCCGGCCCGCTCGGCGGCCCGCGCGAGGTCGATCGAGTTGCGCAGGGCGTCGCCGGGCGTGCCGCCCGCGGGTACCGGCGACAGGTCCAGGATGGACAGCGGGATCGTCACGAGGCGACCGCCGCCGGCTCGTCCAGTGGCCAGGCGTCGTCCGCGTCGGGCGGGACCGGGGCCGCGAACGGTCGGCTGGGGATCGCCGCGCGCAGCGCCGGGGCCACGTCGGACTGGAACAGCTCCAGCTGCTCGCGCTGCCGGCGCGGGCCCAGCCCGTCGCCGTCGACGTTGAGGTGGGTGACCTCGTGGCCCAGCGCCTCGTGGTAGCGCTGCACCTTCTCCACGATCTGCTGCGGGCTGCCGATCAGCGCGGAGCTGCGCTCGACGAAGTCCTCCAGCGTCGGGAAGACGGCCGGCAGTCCGAACCGGGCGATCAGCTGCTGGCGGTGCTCGAACAGCGGCCGGAACTCCTCGACGGCCTGCTGGGAGGTCCGGGCCACCAGGAACCCGGCGGTGCCGGCGCCGACGACCGCGTCGGCCGGGTCGTGGCCGTGGGCCGCCCACCGCTCGCGGTAGTGCGCGACCAGTTCGGCGTAGGGCTCGACCGGGTTGGTGACGTTGGCCGAGAACAGCGGGTCGCCGTAGCGCGCGGCCAGCTCCACCGACTCCGTGCTGGTGGCGCTGCCGTGCCAGACCCGGACCGGCTGCTGGCGCGGCGGCGGCCAGGTCTCGGCGTCGGTCAGCGACGGCCGGAACCGGCCCTCCCAGGTGGTGCGCTCCTCGCGCCACAGCCTGCGGAACAGCTCGTAGCCCTCGGCGTTGCGGTCCCACTGGTCGTCGGTGGTGACGTGGAAGAGCTGGGCCTGCGCGGCGCCGTTGCCCTTGCCGATGATCAGTTCGAGGCGGCCGTCGGAGAGCTGGTCGAGGGTGGCGTAGTCCTCGTAGGCGCGCACCGGGTCGAGCAGGGAGAGCGTGGTGACGGCGGTCCACAGCCGGATCCGCGAGGTGCGGGCGGCGATCGCGGACAGCACCACCGGCGGCGCCGAGGAGAGGAACGGGCGTTCGTGGCGCTCGCCCACGGCGTAGCCGTCGTAGCCCAGCTCCTCGGCCAGCACCGCGGTGTCCACGACCCGGTGGAAGCGGGCGTTCGGCGTGGGCGTGCGCCCGGTGACCGGGTCGGGGCCGTTGCTGATCAGGGTCATCACGAGGAATCTCATACGGTCTCCCGGGACCGGCGACCGGCGATGGCCGCCAGCAGCTCGCGGGTGTAGTCCTGCTGCGGGGCGTCGAACAGCTGCGCCGTGGGCGCCAGCTCGACCAGCCGCCCCTGCGCCATCACCCCGACGCGGTGCGCGATCGAGCGGACGACGGCCAGGTCGTGGGAGATGAACAGGTAGGTCAGCCCGGCGTCGGCCTGCAGCTCGGTGAGCAGCTCCAGCACCTGCGCCTGCACGCTGACGTCCAGCGCGGACACCGGCTCGTCGCAGACGACGAGGTCCGGGGACAGCGCCAGCGCCCTGGCGATCGCGATCCGCTGGCGCTGGCCGCCGGACAGCTCGACGGGCCTGCGGTCGAGCACCGACGCCGGCAGCGCGACCCGGTCGACCAGCTCGGCGGCGCGGGCCCGGCGGGCGCGCGCGTCGCCGACCTTGAACGCGCGCAGCGGCTCGGCGACGACCTCCTCGACGCTGAACCGCGGGTCGAGCGAGGCGTACGGGTTCTGGTAGACGAGCTGGGCCCGCCTGCGCAGCTCCCGCCAGGCCTTCCCGCGCAGGCCGGTGATGTCGGTGCCGTCGAAGCGCACCTCGCCCGAGGTCGGGTCGTCCATCCGCAGCACCAGCCGCGCGGTCGTCGACTTGCCCGACCCGGACTCGCCGACCAGCCCCAGGGTCTCCCCCGGCGCGATGTCGAAGCTGACCCCGTCGACCGCGCGCAGCGTGCCCCCGCCCGGCAGCCGGAACTCCTTGACCAGGTCCCGCACCTCGACCAGCGGTTCCGCGTGGGTGTCGACGTCGCGGTGCGGGTTCTCGCGCACGACCTGGTGCAGGCCGGGGGCGGCGCTGACAAGATCGCGAGTGTAACGCTCTCGCGGGCCGGCCAGGACGTCGGCGGTGCGACCGGTCTCCACGACCCGCCCGCCGGACATCACCACGAGCCGGTCGGCCCGGTCGGCCGCGACGCCCAGGTCGTGGGTGACCAGCAGCATCCCGGTCCCGGTGCCGCGGACCAGGCCCTCGAGGTGGTCGAGGATCCGGCGCTGGACGGTGGCGTCCAGGGCGCTGGTCGGCTCGTCGGCGATGATCAG
The DNA here is from genome assembly GCF_018531445.1 of Pseudonocardia lacus. Lineage (GTDB taxonomy): Bacteria > Actinomycetota > Actinomycetes > Mycobacteriales > Pseudonocardiaceae > Pseudonocardia > Pseudonocardia lacus. The sequence goes on along the minus strand of NZ_JAHDTH010000075.1, from coordinate 15,759 downwards.
GGCCGGCTCGGCGGCGATGGCGATCGCGATGAGCACGCGCTGGCGCATGCCCCCGGACAGCTCGTGCGGGTACTGCCGGGCCCGCACGGCGGGATCGGGCAGCCCGGCCCGCTCCAGCAGTTCGACGGCCCGGACGGCGGCCGAGCGGCGGTCGGCCAGCCCGTGCACCCGCAGGGCCTCGCCGACCTGGACGCCGACGCGCTGCACGGGGTTGAGCGAGACCGTCGGGTCCTGCGGGACGAGCCCGGCCCGGCGCCCGCGCACCAGGCGCAGCGCCTTCTCCGACAGCCCGGTGGTCTCCTCGCCGCCCAGCAGCACCGACCCCGCGGTGACGCGCCCGTTGGCCGGCAGCAGGCCGATGATCGCGTGGGCCAGCGTGGACTTGCCGGAGCCGGACTCGCCGACGACGGCCACGACCTCGCCGGGCTCGACGCGGACGTCCACGCCGTCGAGCGCGTGCAGCGGGCCCGCCGCGGTGCGGTACTCGACCCGCAGGCCGGTGACCTCCAGCAGACTCATCGAGACCGCCCCCACTCGCCGTCCAGTGCCCGGGAGATGCGGTTGACCGCCAGCACGGTGGCCGCGATCGTCAGCCCGGGCATGGTGCACACCCACCAGGAGGTGGCCAGGTAGTTGCGGCCCTCGGCGACCAACCCGCCCCACTCGGGGGCGGGCGGCGGCACGCCGTAGCCGAGGAACGACAGCGACGAGACCGCCAGCACGGCGAGCCCGAACTCCAGCACCGCCAGCACCAGGACCGGGCGGGCCGCGTTGGGCAGCACGTGCCGGGCCAGCGAGACCCACCAGCGGGTGCCGACCGACCGGGCCGCCTCGACGTAGGTGGAGCGCCGCACCCGCATCGTCTCCGAGCGCATGACCCGCGCGAACGACGACGCGCTGGCCACGCCGACGGCGAGGGCGATGTTCAGCGTGCCGTAGCCCAGCGCGGTGATCAGCGCCAGCGACAGCAGCAGCGGCGGGATCGCCAGCAGCACGTCGACGAACCGCATGAGCGCCTCGTCGACCCAGCGCCCGACGAACCCGGCCAGCAGCCCGATCAGCCCGCCCAGCACGAGCGCCACCGCCACCGCGATCACGGTGGCCTGCAGCGACAGCGCCGCCCCGTGCACGACCCGGGTGTAGAGGTCGCGGCCGAGGTAGTCGGTGCCGAACCAGTGCGCCGCGCTGGGCGCCTGCAGCTTGTCCGCGGGCACCCCGAGCAGCGGGTCGGCCGGGGCGAGCAGGCCCGGCGCGAACGCCGAGACGACCACCAGCACGACCACCAGCGACGACAGCACCAGCCCCGGCCGGGTCAGCGCGAACCGGCCGGCCCGGCGCAACCGCACCGCCCGGGGCTCCCGGGTCGGGGAGACCGTGGCCGTGGTCGGACGGGCGGCCGTCTCGTGGATCAGCAGCTCGGTCATCGGGTGGCCCCCTGGGCGATCCGCGGGTCGAGCAGCGGGTAGACGAGGTCGACCAGGAGGTTCGCCGCCACGAACACCGCGGCGGCGAACACGACGATCCCCTGCACGAGCGGGATGTCCTGGTAGGAGACCGCGCTGACGGTCAGCCGGCCGATGCCGGGCCGGGTGAACACCGTCTCGACGACGACGGTGCCCGCCAGCAGCTGCCCGACCAGCAGCCCGACGACCGTCAGCGCCGGCAGCGCGGCGTTGCGCAGGGCGTGGCCGAGGTGGATGCCCACCCGGCCGACGCCCTTGGCCCGCGCGGTCGTCACGTACGGCTCGTCCAGCGCCCGGTCGAGCGAGGCGGCCAGCACCTGCGCCACCTGCGCCCCCAGCGGCAGCGCCAGCGTGACCGCCGGCAGCACCAGGGCCGACGGGCCCTTGGCGCCGACCGACGGGAACCAGCCCAGCCCGAACGAGAACGCCTGCACCAGCAGCAGCCCGATCAGGAAGACCGGCAGCGACACCGCCAGCGACGGCAGCGACAGCAGCGCCTGGCGCAGCCAGCGCGACCGGGTGCAGGTGGCCACGATCGCCAGCCCGGTGCCCAGCAGGACGGCCAGCACGAGGGCCGTGCCGGCCAGCGCGAGGGTCGACGGCAGCGCGTCGCCCATCGCGGAGAGCACGTCCTGGCCGTTCTGCACGGACACGCCGAAGTCGCCGCCCAGCGCCGCCCACAGCGCCTTGCCGTACTGCACGAGGATCGGCTGGTCGAGGCCGTAGCGGGCGCGCAGCGCGGCCATCTCGGCCGGGCCGAGCGGCTCGCCGTCGAGGCCGCCGCTGGCCATGGTCTCGACCGCGTCGCCGGGCAGCAGGTACAGCACGACGTAGGACACCGTGTACGCCGCCCAGAGCACGCCGACCGCGAGGCCGACGCGTCGGAGCAGGTAGCGGGCCGTCGGGTTCGTCATCAAGCCGACTGCTTCCAGGCGTCGAACAGGTGGATGCGCGACGAGGCGTCGTAGCGCACGCCGTGCACGTCCGCGCCGACCGCGAGCGTCGTGGTCAGCTCGGCGACCGGCACCACCCCGTAGTCGCTGAGCAGCTGCTGCTGGGCCTGGCCGACCAGGTCGCTGCGGGTGGCCGGGTCGACCGCGGCGGCCTGCCCGTCGAGCAGGTCGTCGAGCGGGCCGGGCGGGAGCCGGTAGACGTTGGCCAGCTTCGTCGAGAACGTGGTGCGCAGGACGTCCGGGTCGGCCCGGGTCAGGTTGAACCACAGCGCCTCGAACTCGCCGCTCTGCTGGATGGTGGCGAAGTCGGCGATCGGGCGCTCGGCCAGGGCGACCTCGATGCCGGCCGCCCGCAGCTGCTGCTGGACCAGCTCCAGCGCCGGCTTGTTGCTGGCCGCGTTGTTCGCGTAGGTGATCTCGAAGGTCAGCCGCTGGCCGCCCTTGGCCCGGATGCCGTCCGGACCGGCGGCCCAGCCGCCCGCGTCCAGCACCGAGGCGGCCTTCGCCGCGTCGAACCCCAGCAGCGCGTCCTGGGGGGCGTGGTCCGGGGTGGTGCTGGACAGCACGCTCGTCGCCGGCTTCGTCTGCGAGGTGTAGACGGCGCTGACCACCTCGGGCCGGTTGATCGCCCACGACACGGCCTCCCGCACGGCCGGGTCGGCGCCCAGCGGCCGGGCCTGGTTGAACGCCAGGCCGAACGCGATGCCCGGGTTGGCCCTGGCCAGCAGCTGGGCGCCGGCGGCCTGCAGCGGGGCCTCGTCCTGCGGGCCGATGTTGCCGATGGCGTCGACCTCGCCGGACTGCAGCGACCCCGCGCGCACCCCCGACTCCGGGACGATCTGGAAGTCCAGCCGGTCGAGGTGGGCCTCGCCCTTGTGCTCCCACAGCGACGAGCCCCAGGCGTAGCCGGGCCGCTTGGCCAGCACGATCGAGGAGTTCGGGGTGTAGCTGTCCAGCACGAACGGGCCGGAGCCGACGACCTGCGCGCAGCGCTCGTCGTCGGAGGCCGCGGCCGTGGCCGGCGACAGGATCCCGAGGCTGTGCGTCGAGGTGCCCTGCAGGAACTGCACGTTCGGCCCGCCGAAGGTGACGGTGAACTGCAGCGGCCCGTCGACGGTCGTGGCCTGGTAGCCCGACAGGTAGCTCTTGGGCAGGTTGCCGCGCACCCCCAGCTGCGGGACGCGGTCGAAGTTCGCCTTGACCGCCTGCGCGTCCAGCGGGGTGCCGTCGCTGAAGGTGACCCCGGGGCGCAGGGTGAACGTCCAGGCCGACGCGTCGGCGTTCGACGTCCACGACTCGGCCAGCCACGGCGTGATCTCGCCGGTGTCCGGGTCCTGGTCGGTCAGCGAGTCGACCAGCTGGCGCACCGAGTAGATGGTGTCGTTGCTGGCCACCTGCTGCGGGTCGACGCAGCCCGCGTCGCTGCCGACGGCGAAGGTCAGGGTGCCGCCGGGCTGGGGAGCGCCGGCGTCGCCGCCGGCGGCCGAGGTGGCGGCGTCACCCCCGCCGCCGCACGCGGTGAGCAGCAGGGCGGCGGCGGCCAGCACGGCGGCCACGGAACGGGGACCGAACGGTCTCATCGGGGTCCTTCGGGGGGTGCCCGCGCGCGGACACGCCGTCGATCGACGGCGGGCGCGGGAGGTGAGATGGGGGCCGGAGTAGTGCGCTCAGGCCCGACAGAGGGCCGCGCTGGTGCGGCACAGGTCGATGTGGTGGCGCCAGGCGTGCCACGTGCTGTGTCGCGCGTGCACTCCGACCTCCATCGAGCCCGGCGGAAGCACCCTCACCCGCGTGGCGGGGGGTTGCTGCGGCGTCGTTGAGCCGGGACTCTCGGCCGCTCTGGATGGTGGCGGCCCGGTGGGCCGTTGCCGAGACCGTACGTAGCCGGTGCGCCGGATTTCAAGGATTGTGTGCCGGGAGACATCAGCGGCCGGACACCCGCGGACAATGCCCGGACATTTCCGCCGCCGGTGGGTGGGATCGGCTACGCGGCCGAACGCGGTGGGTCCCACGGGCGCAGCCGGGGGCGCCACGCGGGAACCGCCGCCCGGTAGGCCGCGTACTCGGCGCCGTGCGCGGCCGCGAGCGTCGGCTCCTCGTACCACCGCACGAACGCCGCCGTCGCGACCCACACGGCCAGCGCGTACACCAGCAGCGATGCCCGTCCGAGCAGCAGCGCCTGCCCGACGACCATCGTGACGACGCCGACGTACATCGGGTTGCGGACCCACCGGTTCGGCCCCGTGACGACCAGGTGCTCGGGGGGTGCGACCGGCGCCGGGGTGCCGCCGGCGCGGGCGAACCGGACGAACGCGTGCACCAGCGGGACGAGCCCGACCAGCACGAGGAATGCGCCGGCGACGCGGACCCAGAGGGGCCAGGAATGGTCCACCGACCACCCGGTGATCGCCCAGGGAACGACGCCGACGACCGTTCCCGGAGCCAGCACGAAGAATGCGGCGCTGCCCGCCGCCGCCCGCGAAGTCCGCACGTCCACCCCCACCGCGAATGTCCGGACATCGCCCGAACCAGATTTCAACGCCTGAGGAATAAGGTACCCCGGATCGGCGCCGGTGACGAGCGACTCGGCCGGATCCAGCCCCTGGCTGCACCGCGCACACCGCCCGGCGCCGCGCACACCCGCCGGCACCGCGCACACCTCGTGGCCGCCGCGCACATGTCGTGCGTGTGCGCCGCGACCAGCGGGGGTGCGCCGGGGCGGCGGGTGGGCGCGGGGGCTCGCAGAGGTGGTGGCGTCGCGCAGCGCCGGCCGTGTGCTCGCAGCCCGCCGGCGCGCTGCGACAACACATCCCGCGCTGCGACAACACCTCAGGGCTGCGACAACACCTCAGGGCTGCGACAACACCTCAGGGCTGCGAGAACACCTCAGGGCTGCGAGGTGGGGGGCGCGTTCACCTGATCGGCGGGGTTGTCGCGATCCGCGATCCCCGTTGTATGGTCGCCACAGGTCAAGAGCGCCAGCGCCAAGCCCCGGCTCGCTGGCCGGCAACCCTCCTCCGCGGTGGGGTGCTCCGGGTGACGACCAGGCCGTCGCGACACGCGCGCCGGCAAGCGCGGACCCGCCCACCACCGGGTCCCCGAGGGGTCCGGAGGACCGCCATGACCGCTGTGCTGCCCACGCCCTGCGCCGCCACCACCGACCTGCCCGAGCTGGTCGGCACCGACCTGCGGGTCCCGCTCGTCACCGGCGGGTGGGTGCGGGCGGTCAACCTCGACCTCGCGGCCAGCGCGCCCGCCCTGCGCGCCGTGGCCGACCACGTCGCCGAGCTGCTGCCCCACCACGCCAGCGTGCACCGGGGCGCGGGGTACGCCTCCCAGGTGTGCACCGCCGTCGTCGAGCGGGGGCGCGACGCCGTGGCCGCCTTCGTCGGGGCCCGCGAGGACGACGTCGTGGTCTGGACCCGCAACACCACCGACGCGCTGAACCTGCTGGCCGCGTGCGTGCCCGGGCCGGTGCTGCGGCTCGACCTGGAGCACCACGCCACGCTGCTGGCCTGGCGGTCCGGGCGCGTGCTGGAAGCCGCGCCGACCGTCGAGCAGACCCTGCGGGACCTGGCCGCGGCGCTGGCCGCGGAGCCGTTCGCGCTGGTCGCGGTCACCGGCGCGTCCAACGTGACCGGTGAGGTCCCGCCGCTGCGGCGCATCGTCGAGCTGGCGCACGCCGCGGGCGCCCGGGTCGTCGTCGACGCCGCCCAGCTGGCCCCGCACCGGCGGGTCGACCTGGCCGCCACCGGGGCCGACTACCTCGCCCTGTCCGGGCACAAGCTCTACGCGCCCTACGGCGCGGGCGCGCTCGTCGGGCGCCGCGACTGGCTCGACGCCGCCGAGCCGTACCTGGTCGGGGGCGGGGCCGTCACCGCTGTCGGGGCCGTCGACGCCACCGGCGCCACCCCGGTGAGCTGGGCGCCCGCCCCGCACCGGCACGAGGCCGGCACCCCGAACGTGCTCGGCGTGGCCGCTTTGGCCCGGGCCTGCCGGGTCCTCGACGGCGTCGTCGACACGATCGCCCCGACCCACGAGCGCGCGCTGCTGGCCCGGCTCACCGACGCGCTGGACGGCGTGCCGGGCGTGCGGGCGCTGCGGATCTGGGCGGACGCGCCGGACCGGGTCGCGGTCGTCTCGTTCGCCGTCGACGGCGTGGCCCCCGGCCTGGTCGCGGCCTACCTGTCGGCCGAGCACGGCATCGCGGTGCGCGACGGCAAGTTCTGCGCCCACCCGCTGGTCGACCGGGCCGCCGGCGCCACCGGCGCCGTGCGGGCCAGCTTCGGGCTGGCCAGCACGGCCGAGGACGTCGACCGGCTGGTCGAGGCCCTGCGCGAGCTCGTCGCGCACGGCCCCCGCTGGGACTACGCCGTCGTCGACGGCCGCTGGGCCCCGACCCCCGACCCGCGCGACCTCGACCCGTTCGGCCTCGGCCCGGCGGCCGGGGCGCCCGGCTGCGGGTCGCGGTAGAGCGCCAGGCAGAGCCCGACCAGGCCGGCCGGCCCGACGAGGAACCCGAGGGAGACGACCCACTCCGGGGTGAAGCCGCGGGTCGCGGCGAGCAGGAACCCGACCGCGAACAGGCCCAGCGCCCAGCGCGGGTAGCGGCCGGCGCGCAGACCGCCCGCGGTGAACAGCACCGTGCCCAGCGCGAAGAGGGCGGCGATCGTCAGGAAGCCGGCCCGCACCCGCGGCGTGACCAGGCCGGCCACGGTGGCCGGGTCGAGCCCGCGGAACACGTAGTGGGTGCTGAACTCGACCACCAGCAGGCCGGCGGTGCCGGCCAGCAGCAGCGCGGCGCCGGCCGCGCCGACGCGGCCGGCGCGTTCGCGCTGGCCGAGGCCCAGCCCGACCACGGCCAGCAGCGCGAGCACCGCCGGCACCGGCGCGATCGCGGTCAGCAGGTCCGTGTCGGGCAGCAGGCCGACCCGGCGGGCGTCGTTGACCAGCAGCAGCAGGGCGGTGAGCAGCCCGACCGCGGCGGTCGAGCGGAGGATGGCGGGTTCGGGCACGGCGGCTCCCGTCGTCGGAGGGGGTACGCCGGAACGCTCGCAGCGGCCCGGGGCCGCGCGGGAGTGCCGAGCGGGCCATCCGACGGCACCCGCAGCGGGTCGCCGTGACCTCCCCGGTCGATCGGCACATGACCATCGGCCAGACCTGGTCGCGGACGGTCCTCAGCGGCTCCCGCGGCGCTACCGTCGGGGCCATGACGTCGGGCGGGGCCGGGCCGCGGCTGCCCTGGGTGGGCGCCGGGCTGCACCTGGTGGTGCTGGCCGGCGCGCTGTACTTCGCCGCGGCCGGGATCAGCCCGGCCGCGCCGCTGCCGCTGGCCGCGTTCGTGGTCGGCATCGGGGCGCTGCTGGCGCTCGAGCTCGTCCCGGTCGGCGGGCCGCTCGCCCGGCTCGTCGCCCGCGCGGTGCTGATCCACGCGGTGGCCGCGGTGGACGCCTCGGGGCTGTCCCGCGCGCTGTTCCTGCTCGTGCCGTTCGGCGCGTACCTCACCCTCGGGCGCCGCGCGGGCCTGGTCACGGCCACCGCCTACGCCGTCGGGCTCGTCGGCGTGCTCACCGCGACCCGACCCGGCTGGTACGCCGACGCCGAGCAGCTGTCCGACCTGCTGATGTTCCTGGTCGGGCTGGTGATCGCGGTGTCGATGGCCGGCGTCGCCGTCCGCGCCGAGGCCGGCCGGGCCCGCACCGAGCGGCTGCTCGACGAGCTGGCCGAGTCGCACCGGCAGCTGGGCGAGCACGCCGGGCGGGTCGCCGAGCTGGCCGCCGCCCAGGAGCGCAACCGGTTGGCCCGCGACATCCACGACAGCCTCGGCCACCACCTGACCGCGGTGGCGATCCAGCTGGAGAAGGCCGTCGCCTACCGCGCCCGCGACGCCGCGGAGGCCGACCGCGCCGTCGCCGACGCCCGCGGCTCGGTCCGGGCCGCGCTCGCCGAGGTCCGCGGCTCGGTCGCGGTGCTGCGCTCGCCCGCGGAGCCACCGGCCACGTCGCTCGCCGCGGCCCTCGACGCGCTGCGCGCCCAGCTCGACACCGGCTCGGTCCGCATCGACTGCGCCGTGCACGGCGACGAGGGCCCGCACGCGCCCGCGCTGACCGCGCTCTACCGGGCCGCCCAGGAGGGCCTGACCAACGCCGTGCGGCACGCCGCCGCGTCCCGCATCGAGGTGACCGCTCGGTTCACCGACGAGGCGGCCGGGCTCACCGTCCGCGACGACGGGCGGGGGCTGGCCGCGGCGGGTGAGGGGTTCGGCCTCGCCGGCATGCGGGAGCGGCTGGCCGCGGTCGGCGGCGAGCTGCGGCTGTCCGCCACCCCCGGCGGCGGCACCACCCTGACCGCGACCGTGCCGCGCGCGGACGCCCGGTGACCGCGGCCGCGGACCGCCCGGTGCGGGTGCTCGTGGTCGACGACCAGCGGCTCGTGCGCGAGGGGGTGGCCTCGCTGCTGGCGCTGGAGCCCGGCGTCGCGGTCGTCGGCACCGCGGCGGACGGCACCGAGGCCGTCGAGCGGTCCGTGGCGCTGCGCCCGGACGTCGTGCTGATGGACGTCCGGATGCCCGGCGCCGACGGCGTCGAGGCCACCGCGGCGGTGCGCAAGCGGGCCCCGGGCGTCCGCGTGGTCATGCTGACCACGTTCGACGACGAGGAGTACGTCGTGCGCGCGCTGCGCGCCGGGGCCAGCGGCTACCTGCTCAAGGACCTGCCGGCGGCCGAGCTGGCCCGGGCCGTGCGGCTGGCGCACGCTGGGGTCGCGCAGTTCGACCCGGCCGCGGTGGGCAGGCTGCTGGCCGCGCTGCACCGCCCGCCGGGCGCGGCAACGGACACCGCGGCGGCCGACCGGGCCGGGCTCACCCTGCGGGAGGTCGAGGTGCTGCGGCTGGTCGCGCGCGGCGCCACCAACCGGGAGATCGCCGCGCGCCTGGTGGTCAGCGAGGGCACGGTGAAGAACCACGTGTCGCACATCCTGGCCCGCCTCGGCCTGCGCGACCGCACCCAGGCCGCGCTGCACGCGCGCGACCACGGATTGCTGTGAACCGGCCGGCGCCGCTCAGCCCGCGGGCCCCCGGCAGGGGATGACCGCCCACACGGTCTTGCCGTCCAGGTGCGGGGTGACCCCCCAGGCCCGGCTGACCCCGGCCACCACCACCAGGCCCAACCCGCGGGCCCGGCCGGGGAGCGCGTCGGAGCTCTCCGGGGCCGAGCCCGGCGCGTAGTCGCGGACCCCGAGGCGCAGCGAGTCCGGGGTGCTGGTGAGGGTCAGCACGCAGGCCGTGCGGGCGTGCACGACGGTGTTGGTGACCAGCTCGGAGGCCACGATCTGGGCGGAGGACGCGGCGTCGTCGTCCGCCACGCCCCAGTCGCGGCAGGCCGTCTCGACGACGAACCGCGCCCACCGGGCCGCGTCGGGCTCGTGGTCGAGCTCGGTGCGCCTGCTGAGCCGGCGCGGCCGCAGCTCCAGCAGCCGCAGCGCCTCGACCTCGGTGTCGGCCAGGTGCACGGCCGCGGTCAGGTACGGGGCCGCGCACAGCGCCCGCGCCGTCGCCGGGCGGGCGCCGAACAGCACCATCCGGGCCTCCGGCCAGCCGCTCTGCGCGGCCAGGGCCAGCGGGAACACGTCGACGGCCGACGGGAAGCCGATCGTCAGCCCGGACAGGTCGACCAGGACGCGCCCGCGGTCGGCGATGTGCTCCTCCAGCACGGACCGCAGCCGGGGCACGGTGCGCAGCGTCAGGTCGCCGTCGACGGTGAGCACGACGGCCGACCCGGTCTCCCGGGCCGCGACCGTCATCCCCTCCGGGAGCGCGTGCGGCTCACGGGACACCTCGTCCACCCCCGGGGCATCGGTCGCTGGGCGCGGGCGTCCAGCCCATGCACCCGCCAACGGCGCGGTGCCCCGTCGGTCGGTGGCCGGGATCGCGGCGGATGAGCATGGCGGCCTGGTCCTCTGTCGCTCCCAACCGCGTCCCTGGTTGTCTCAAAGCCGGTCGGGTCCATCTTTGTAGCAGTACCGACACGCTCGCGCAGGAGAGAGGGCGCGGGTTTCCCGCTGTGCGGGGAATCGTCCTCCCCGCTCACCCGGTGGATCGCGGTGGCCGCCCCGCCGTCAGTAGCCGGGCGCCCGCCGCCCGTCGGACTTCTCCGGGTCCTCCACCCTGACGTGCACCTTCGGCACGTCGATCGTCACGACCGTCACCGCCAACCGGTGCGTCCCCGCCTCCACCGGCGTGAACCGGCCGTACCACGGCACCCACGAGCAGCTCGACCGCCGGCACTCGACCTCGTGGTGGAGCTGTTCGTCGAGGTAGGACCGCCCGTCAGGGCCGTCGAGGCGGACGATCAGCTCCGCCGGGCCAGCGGCGTCGTCGGTCAGCTCCGCCTCGACGACCGGGTTGACCAGCACCGTGTGCTCCACCCCGGGGTGCTCGACGACGACGTCGAAGAACCGCACCGGCGCGGCCGGGTCCGACAGGCGCACCCCGCGCGAGCCCTCGGCCACGACCTCGAACAGGGTGGTGCGGGCGGAGGCGGAGTCGAGGGCGTAGGCGCCCCAGCCGCACAGCGCGGAGAACGCGACCACCCCCGCCGCCAGGCCCCACGGCGCCCCGCGGACGCCGTCGCCGGCGCGCAGGGACACGACGACGGGTGCCGCGCCGATCAGGACACCCACGCCCACCAGCGACAGGAACAGCAGCGCGCTCGTCGACACGCCCGGACCCTACGGTCGCGGCGGGTCCCCGCCGTCGGTGGAAACACGCAGGACGACCACCCGCGTCCTCTGGCTGCGCCGCGCACCCGAGGAGGCCACCGCCGGAGTTCAGGAAAGCCACGATGCTGCCCTCACAGGGCCGGATCGTGGCTTTCCTGAACCGGGGCACCGGGCGCCGGGGCGCCGGGGAGGCGGGGGCCGCGGCGGGTCCGAGCCCGTCGACCCGCGCCTGTAGGGCCCACCGGACCGCTACGCGGCCGCCTCGGTCGCCTCGGCGGTCGAGCCGCTCGCGTCGCGCTCGGCGGTGCGGCGACGGCGGCGGGTGGGCAGGCCGAAGGTCGGGTTCGCGACGCTCCAGACCGCCCCCCGGCAGATCAGCTCCTTGTAGCGGGCCGCCAGCCGCCCCGTCAGCACCGAGGGCTTGGCGCGGTCGTCGGCGGTGACGAACTGGATCAGGCCGTCGCGGCGCCCCAGCGAGATGCACTGCTGGAAGTAGCGCAGCGGCGCGTTCGGGAGCTTGCCGCCGGTCAGCCGGGCCGCGATCGAGTCGGCGGCCTGCCAGGCCATCGGCTCGCCCGTCGCGCACGACATGCGCAGCGGCTTGTCGCCGGGGCCCATCGCCAGCGCGGCGTCGCCGATCGCGTACACGTCCGGGTGCGAGACCGAGCGCATGGTCGCGTCGACGACGATCCGCCCGGTCTCGGTGGTCTCCAGGTCGCTGGCCGCCGCGAGCGGGTGGACCGCGAAGCCGGCCGTCCACACGGTGACCGCGGCCGGGATGGTGCCGCCACCGGCGGTGGTGACGCGGTCGGCCTCGACGGACTCGACGGTGGTGTGCTCGTGCACCGAGATCCCGAGCCGGTCGACGACCGCCCGCAGGTGCGCACGGCCCTTGGGCGAGAGCCAGTCGCCGAGGCTGTCGCGGGCCACGAGCGCGACGTCGAGGTCCGGGCGGGACTCGGCGATCTCGGTGGCGGCCTCGATCCCGGTGAGACCCCCTCCGACGACGACCACGGCCCGACCGGCGTCGAGGCGGGCCAGGCGCTCGCGCAGCCGCAGCGCCCCGGCGCGACCGGCCAGCTCCGCGGCGTGCTCGGCGGCGCCGGGCACGTCCGCGCCGTTCCACCGGCTGCCCAGGGCGTGGACGAGCGTGTCGTAGCCGAGGTCCTCGGCGCCGTCCGCGCCGGTGACGGTGACGGTCCGGCGCTCGACGTCGACTCCGGTGACGGTGGCGATCCGCAGGTCGACGCCGGTGCCGGCGAACACTTCGCGCAGCGGCCGGGGCCGCAGCTGCTGGCCGGTCGCGACCTGGTGCATGCGGACGCGCTCGACGAAGTCCGGCTCGGCGTTGACCAGGGTGATGGTGACGTCCTCGCGGCGCAGCCGCTTGGCCAGCCGGCCGGCGGCGATGGCCCCGGAGTAGCCGGCTCCGAGGACGACGATGCGGTGGCGCATTGTGTGCTCCTTGTCCTGTGCGGGTTCGCCACCTGAGCCGCACAGCCCGCCGTTTCCTGACGGGTTCTCGGTGTGAGCCGACCCACACCGCGCTCAGAACACGGTGACCAGCGGTTCCCCGTGCTCGGCCGCCGCCCAGAGCGCGGTCGCCCGTTCGAGCTTGTCGGGGTTGACCTGGTTGTGGACCGCGGCGATGCCGTCGGCGGTGACCTGCAGGCACAGCACCCCGACGACCCGGCCGTCCACGACGGCGACAGCGGCGGGCCCGCCGTTGGCGGACCAGACGTGGAACTCGGCACGGCCGCCGACCATGGCGCGCTTGGCCGCGGTCGGGCGGAACAACCCCCAGAAGAACTTCGCGACCGCGGCGGCACCCTCGACCGCCCGCGCGCGGGCCGGGACCTTGCCGCCGCCGTCGCCCACCGAGACGGCGTCCGCGGCGAGCAGGCGGGCCAGCTCCTCTGGCCGCCCGCCGGTGGCCGCGGCCAGGAACTCCTCGACGACCCGACGGGCGGCGGCCGCGTCGACCCTGGCGCGGACCTTGCCGTCGGCGACGTGCTCGCGGGCCCGGTGCAGGATCTGCTGGCTGGCGGCCTCGGAGATGTCGAGGATGGCGGCGATCTCGCGGTGCGGGTAGTCGAACGCCTCCCGCAGCACGTACACCGCGCGCTCGGTGGGCAGCAGCCGCTCCAGCAGCACCAGCACCGCGAACGACACCGACTCCCGCTGCTCGACGGTCTCGGCCGGGCCGAGCAGCGGGTCGCCGGCCAGCAGTGGCTCGGGCAGCCAGTGGCCCACGTAGGCCTCCCGGCGGACCCGCGCGGACGCGAGCTGGTTGAGGCACAGGTTGGTCAGCACCTTCGTCAGCCAGGCCTCGGGCACCTCGATGCGCCCGTGGTCGGCCGCCTGCCAGCGCAGGAACGTCTCCTGCACGGCGTCCTCCGCCTCGCTCGCCGAGCCGAGCAGCCGGTAGGCGATGGCCCCGAGGCGTCCCCTCGACTCCTCGAACACGTCGACGTCCGTGGCGGTCGGCGGCATGCGCCCGACCCTACGCGTCCCGGTGCTGCTCAGGCGGCCGCGGTGAGCAGTGCGGCGGCGCCGATGCAGGCCACCGTCCGGACGTGGTTCCACAGCGTCCAGCGGCTCGCGTAGACGCTCCAGAAGCCGTCCGGGGCGTCGGCGTCGACCTTGTCGAGGCGGTTGTTGAGCGGCACGTTCAGCGCCATCGTCACGCCGAAGCCGCCCAGCACGTACAGCGCGGCCCCGACCACCCCGAGTACGTCGGTGGGCGCCAGCACGACCCGCGCCACGCAGGCCAGCACCGTGCCCATGAACACCAGCAGGAACGGCGCCCGCACGATCGTCACGTTGATCGCCTGCATCACCGCGACCCCGTGCCGCTCGGGGAGCCGCGCGAACGCCGGCATGATCGCCACCGAGAACACGAAGAACACCCCGCCGACCAGCCCCGACCCGACCGCCGCGACCCCCGCCACCCAGTCCATCGCCATCCCCCTCAGGTTCGTTGTGGACAGACACAACGTCGTGGACACAGCCTGGCCGGGCGGCGGGGGCGCCGGAATGTCCAGGGATCGCACGGACGTGCGCGTTCGTCCAGGGGGCGGCGACGAGGCGTCGGCGAACGGCATCAAAGCCGAACGGCCCTATCTCGCATACTCCGGACGGTGTATCCGCCCGGCCGCTCGTCGCTCGCGACAGCTCTCTCGACCCATAACGACCCGCGGATCCTGCGGACGCGCTCCGGGTTGCCTACGTTCGCTACCGGATCAATGACGGCCCGGTCACGAACAGGACACGGAGAGCTCCCCACTCCGCCGGTTCCCCCGAACCCGGATGTCCGGCCGGGCCGTCACATCCGTCGGAAGGCAGGTTCGTGGCTCGGCATCGCTCCCCCGAAGGCCGGCGCCCGCACCAGCCCCCGCTGTCGGTGGCCTACGACCACCCGACGGACGGGGGCCGCGGGACGCACCGGTCCAGCAACACCCCGCTGCGGCGGGGTGCCACCGCCATCGCCGTGGCGGGTGGCGCGCTCTCGCTCGTCGGCGCGGGCGTGCCCGTGGTCGTGCAGTCCCTGCACGACGCGAACACCACCGACGGCTCCCCGTACCGGTCGGCCGCGTACAACGCGCTGTCGGTGTCGTCGGCCCCCACCGACGACACCGTGGTCGAGCCGGCCGCGCAGGCCCCGCTCGCGCCGCTGGTCGCCCCCACCGTGCAGCCGGTCGCCTGGACGCCCGAGCCCGACGTGACCAACGGCGCGGCGCTGGTCAAGGCCGTGCAGATGGTCGAGCAGCAGGTCGCCGCGCAGGCCGAGGCCGACCGGGTCGCCGCCGAGCAGGCGGTCGCCGAGCAGGCGGCCGAGGCCGAGCGCGTCGCCGCCGAGGACGTGCGCGGCGCCACCGGCTCCCCCGACTGCGGCCTCAGCACCTCCGGCCTGGGCGCGGTCAAGTCGCACGTGCGCAACGCCGCCGAGTTCCTCGGCTGCCAGTACGGCGAGCCGGACATGCACGGCGTCGCCGGCCGCGCCGGCACCTCCGACCACCCCGGTGGCCTGGCCCTCGACTTCATGGTCGACCGCTCCACCGGCGACCGGCTGGCCCAGTGCGCGCTGGACAACCAGGAGGCCCTGGGCGTCAAGTACGTGATCTGGGAGCAGCAGATCAACCACGGCAACGGCTGGAAGCAGATGGAGGACCGCGGCGGGGCCACGGCCAACCACTTCGACCACGTCCACGTGTCGTTCGACTCCGGTGCCGGCAGCGGCGACCTGAGCGGCTGCTGACCGCGGATCGTGACGCTCGTCGCACGGGTGATCACGCTCGGCTCACCGTTCGCCGCGATCCGTTCGGCCGAACGGCCTATCGCCTAGCGTCGGGATCCGGATCCCCGAACGACCCGGACCAACGCGGACCGCTCCCCCACGGCGCCGCCCCACCCGGGTCACCCGACTCCGGAAGGGCCGCCCACCCGTGGACCATCCGTACCCCGCGACCGCGGACCGCTCCCCCCGCGCACGACACCACCACCCCTCCGCAACGCGGCCGCTCCCCCCACCCGCGGGCGCCGGACGGCACCGCCCCACCCACCGCTCGCCCGCCCGCCCCACCGGCCTCGCCCCGCTCGCCGCCGGCGCGCTGGCCGCCGCGCTG
>NZ_JAHDTH010000074.1 GCF_018531445.1 Pseudonocardia lacus | reverse complement strand
CGGCGGCGCGCCCGCGGCCGGGGGAAGGGGCGGACGGGCCGGGCGTGGCCGGCCAGCCGCGCGCGGCCGCCCGAGCCCCGGGAGCGGGACGGCGGTGTCGACCTGTGACCGGCCGACCCGTGCTCAATCGAAGTCGCCCGCGGCGTGGCGCACCTTGCCGAGCAGTGCGGTCAGCTGGGCCTGCTCCTCGCCGTCGAGCCCGATCAGTCCGAAGTCGACCGCGGTCACCGCCCCGGTCGCCTCCTCCATGCGAGCCGCGCCTTCCTCGGTGATCTCCACGAGGGTCGCCCGCCGGTCGGTCGGGTGCGGGATCCGCCGCACGAGGCCGTCGGCCTGCAGCCGGTCGACGATGTTGGTGACGCTGGTCGGGTGCAGCTGCAGCCGCTCGCCCATCACCCGCATCGGCAGCCGGCCCGTGCGCGAGAACGTCAGCAGGACGAGGGCCTCGTAGCGGGCGAAGGTCAGCCCGTGCGGGCGCAGCAGCGCGTCCACCGCCGACAGCAGGATCTGCTGCACGCGCATGACGCTGGTGACGGCGGCCATCGTCGTGGCCGGGCCGATCCGCTCCGACCACAGCGACGCGGCCCGCAGTATCGGATCGAACGGCAGCGGGTCACGCGGCGTCATGAACTGCGACGTTAGCAGTGCCGGATGCGCGCCTCGCGCACCCGGCGCCGGCTGGGGCAGGCTGGCGGGCATGCTCATCGCCTTCAGCATCGCCCCTTCGGGCGCCTATCCCGACGGTGTCGGTGACAGCGTCGGCGACGTGGTCGCCGAGGCCGTCCGGGTGGTCCGCGAGTCGGGCCTGCCCAACGAGACCACGGCCATGTTCACCACGATCGAGGCGCAGACCTGGGAGGAGGGGATGGACGTCGTCCGGCGGGCGGTGGAGGCCGTGCAGGCCAGGGCGCCGCGGGTCAGCCTGGTGCTCAAGGCCGACATCCGGCCCGGCCACACCGGCCAGCTGGCGGCGAAGGTCGAGCGGGTGGAGGAGGCGCTGCGCCGGGGCGCGTCGGGCGGTGGCGAGGCGGCGGGCGCCGGCTGATCGGTCGTTGTCGTCGGTCGTCGCGGTGGTCCCGGACCAGCGCTGGCCGGGGCGGGCCGGGCGCGAGGTGCGTCGCCCGGCCCGCCGACCACCCGGCTCCGGGGTCAGCCCAGGGCGATGACCAGCGTGTAGAAGAACACCCCGATCATGATCGCGGCCACGCCCAGCCCGAGGCCGATCTTGGCCTGCTTCGGGGGCGCGGTGCGGCGCAGCGCGGCGGCGCCGAGGCCGACGGCGGTCGCGCCGACCACCCAGCCCGCGATCGAGATCGGGCTGACCACCAGCGCCACGATGCCGACGATCATGGCGATCTTGCCCAGCGCCGGGCTCTCGTTGCGAGCCGTCTTGCGACGGGCGTCGCCGACGAGGCGGTCGGCGACGGTGTTGTCCGAGCTCATGGCAGTTCCTCCGGGTGGGGGTCGCGGCGCGTGCGGGCGCGGGGCCGGCACGGTCGGCGACCGTTCGG
Source organism: Pseudonocardia lacus (assembly GCF_018531445.1). Lineage (GTDB taxonomy): Bacteria > Actinomycetota > Actinomycetes > Mycobacteriales > Pseudonocardiaceae > Pseudonocardia > Pseudonocardia lacus. Next base: position 32,232 of record NZ_JAHDTH010000074.1, on the reverse strand, counting down.
TCACTCGGTGCCTCAACGAGCCCCGTCCGGCCGCGGTGCTCCGCCAGTCCGGTGATCGTCGGGAGGCGATCGGCGGGCGGGACGCGGCGGCTGTGTGCGCACGGTCACCGCCGACGGGGCCTCGACCAGATTTACTCGGACGTCCTACATTTTTCCGATGGCGGCGACGGCGCGGCCACCGACCCCAGGAGGACACATGGCAGTGCGCGACGTCTCCCGCGCCCGGCGGCTGTGGCAGGCGCTGGAGCCCGTCCACGCGGTCACCTACTTCGCCCCCGAACCCCGGGCGGCCTGCCAGGAGCTGGGCACCAAGGGCTTCTGGATGAGCTACTTCGCCCAGCGCGGCGCGCCGCTGGGGGCCGCCCCGCCCGAGCTGATCACGGCGCTGTTCTACAACTTCCACCCGGCGCTGGTCGCCAGGGCGGTGCCCGACGTCTGGGCGGTGGCCCCGCCCGAGCGGTTCCTGCAGGTCCGGCTGTCCGCCGTGGACGCCGCGCTGCGCCGCCTGCTCGGGCCCGAGGCCATCGGCTCGTCGGCCGTCGCCGAGGCCGCAGCCATCGCGCGGGCGGCCGCCGACGCGGCGCCGACGGCCGGTCGGGCCCTGGCCGCGGCCAACCAGGCCCTCGACTGGCCCGAGCCCGCGCACCTGGTGCTCTGGCACGCCCAGACGGTGCTGCGCGAGCACCGCGGCGACGGGCACGTCGCGGCCCTGCTCACCGCGGGTCTCGACCCGGCGGAGGCCCTCGTCCTGTTCACCGCCGACACCGGGCTCGGGATGGAGTACATGAGGTCGCGGCGGGGCTGGCCGCAGGACGAGTGGGCGGCGGCCGTCGAGCGGCTCGTCGAGCGCGGCCTCGTCAGCGGCGACGGCGGCGACGAGCGCGAGGACGTCGCCATCACCGACGAGGGGCGGGCCCTGCGCGCCGAGGTCGAGGCGCACACGGACGCCCTCGCCGACGTGCCGTGGCAGGCGGTCGGGGAGAGCCGCGCCGAGCGTGTGGTCGAGCTGGCCGGGCCGCTGGTCGCGGCCATCGTGGCCGGTGGCGGCTTCCTCGAGCGCAACCCGATGGGCCTGCGCACGAGTACCCCGGTGACCGGGGGATCGTGATCCACGCCGGGAGCGGACGTCCCGCGACGCGGTCCGGCCTGACGTGCCAGGATGGATGCGTGTCCCGACCGAACTCCCGTCAGGCGGCCCCGGCGGCCGCGATGGCCCTGGCCGGCGCGGTCGACCTGGCCGCGGTGAAGGCCCGATCCGAGGCGGCCGCCGCGGCGGCCGCGCGCGCCGCGCAGGCGCCCGCGGGCGATGGCGTCCCCGGTGGCGCGTCGCCCTTCGTCGTCGACGTCACCGAGGCGACCTTCCAGGCCGAGGTGCTCGAACGCTCGCTGCAGGTCCCGGTCGTCGTCGACCTGTGGGCCGAGTGGTGCGGCCCCTGCAAGCAGCTGTCCCCGGTGCTGGAGCGGATGGCCGCGGCGGCCAACGGCGCCTGGGTCCTGGCCAAGGTCGACGTCGACGCCAACCCGCGGATCGCGCAGGCGTTCCAGGTCCAGTCCATCCCGATGGTGATGGCCGTGGTCGGCGGGCAGCCCGTCGACGGCTTCAACGGCGCGCTCCCCGAGCCCCAGGTCCGCGAGTGGATCACCCGGTTGCTGGACGCGCTGCGCGACCGCATGCCGGCCATCCGCCAGGCCGAGGAGGGCGTGCAGGGCGAGGAGCCGGCCGAGGAGCCGGAGGACCCGCGCTTCACCGCCGCGGAGGACGCGCTGGAGCGCGGCGACTACCCCGCGGCCGAAGCGGCCTACCAGCAGATCCTCGCCGTCGAGCCGGCCAACGAGCAGGCCAGGGCCGCGCTCGGGCAGGTGCGCTTCCTGGCCCGCGCCGAGCGGGCCGACCCGTCGGCCGTCGCGCGCGCCGCCGCGGCGCCCGACGACGTCGACGCGCAGCTCGCGGCGGCCGACGCCGAACTGGCCGCCGACGCGGTCGAGGCCGCGTTCGACCGCCTCGTCGCCACCGTCGCCCGCACCGGCGGCGCCGACCGCGACCGGGCCCGCGAGCACCTGGTCGGCCTGTTCGAGCTGTTCGCGCCGGACGACCCGCGGGTCGCGAAGGCCCGCCGCTCGCTGGCGCGCGCCCTGTTCTGAGCCCCCGAGCCGCTGGTCCGGCCGGTCGAACCGGCCGGATCAGCCGGCCATGCAGGAGGTGGAGCCCTCCAGCACACCCGCTCGGAACTGGGCCACGCGCTCGAAGCCGTACTCGTCGGGCGGCGACTCGCCGTCGGTGTCGCGCGCTGCCCAGGAGTCGGTCAGCAGCACGGTGATGGCCTCGTCGAGGTCGCCCGGCGAGAGGGAGAAGCCGCCGACCGGGTCGATGAGCCGGCTGGTGTAGGCCCCGGCCAGGCAGAGCGCGGTCTCGCTCGCCGCCGTCCCGGTGGTGGACTCGCCGGCCGCGTCGATCGTGGCCATCGCGTAGCGGCTGGCCAGCAGGGTGCCGGTGGCGTAGTCGCCGAGCTGCTCGTGCAGCTGGGCCAGCTCCTGGCGGTCGATCGAGAGCGTGCCGTCCTCCGGGCAGAACCGGGTGGGGCCCTGCGCCTCGAGGTCGCCCGGGTCGCAGGAGAGCGACTCGCCGATCACGGGCGGGACGAACCCGGGCACCAGCGTGCCGAACCACTCGCCCGCGTCGGTCTCGACGGCGTCGAGCAGGTCGGTGAGCGGGAGGTTGCCGCCGCGGGCGAGGTCGGCGGCCGAACCGAACCGGCGCTGGGTGAACTGCCGGTTGTCCAGGGTCATCTCCGCGCACCGCACGGCGCCGTCGGTGAAGCCGTCCTGGAAGGCGGAGACCCGGTCGAACGCGTTGCCGTGCGCACCCTCGTCGTCGGGCGCGACGCCGAGCGGGTCGCGGAAGCCGACCAGCGCGAGCATCGCGTCGTCGAGCTCGACCTGCCCCATCGGCAGGCCCGGGATCGAGCGCTCGCGCAGCTGCGCGACGGCCATGCCGGCGTAGCAGTCGGCCTGGGCCTCCAGCAGGATCGTCGGGTACTCGGCCGGGGAGCGGGCCTGCAGCTCGTCGAGGCCCAGCCTGCTCTGCACCGCGTGGCCGATCTCGTGGGCCAGCACGACCGTCACGCCCGCCTGGCCGAAGCGCTCGCTCAGGTCGGGCAGCAGCCCGTCGGCGTCCCAGGCGATGGCGTCCGCCGACGGGCAGTAGAACGCCTGGCCGACGACCTCGGAGATGTTGCGCACGCACGGCGGCTGATCGGTGCGGGGGTCGTCGGTGTGCACCGGCACGGTGATCGTGATCTCCTCCCACCGCTTGTCGAACGACCGGGGGAACTCGTCCTGCCAGATCTCCTCGACGGCCCGCACCGCCGCCGTGCCCAGCTCGATCTCCTCCTGGGTGGGCGTCTGCCCGACCCCGGAGGTGGCGTTGCCCGCGGCGACCGCGCGCCCCGGGACGACCTGGGTGCACCCCGCCACTGCCGTGAACGCCAGCGCCAGAGCGGCTGCTGCGGTCACCGGGCGGAGTCGGGCGGGGCTGCGCACGGACCAATCATGCCCCCGGTCGTGCGTCGCCGGGGGAGGGGCTCCGAGACCCGTCGGCGGCGCGGATAGCGTGGACGACCGTGCCGCCGATCGACCCGCCCCGGCCCGCGGCCGGGGACCACGCCACCGACAACGCTCCGACCAGCATCGCTGCCGTCGGGGCGGGGGCCGGTGCGCGCATCGGGACCCCCGCCCGGGACGGCGACGATGATCGTCCGCACGACGCAAACCCGCCAGGTGGTGGGAAAACGCCCCGCGCCGGGGGGATGAGTGCTGCCGCCCGGGCGGCGGCGTGGCTGGTGGTGGCCGCGGCGCTGGTCACGGCCGTCGTGCTCACGCTCCGTCACCCGGACGCCCTGGTGACGCTGCTGCCGTCACCGGACATGCGCGAACTGCACGTCGACTTCGACACCTTCCGCGCCTCGGCGGTGGCACTGGCCCACGGCGACGACATCTACGCGACCCCGGCCAAGCTGCCCAACCTCAACCCGCCGCTGCTGTCGGTGCTGCTGCTGCCCTTCGCCGGCCTGGACCCGCTCACCGGGTACCGGATCTTCGCCGCGCTGATGCTGCTGACCGCGCTCGCCTCGGTGCTCGCCGTCGCCCGCGAGCTGCGGCTGCCCCCGGTGGTCCAGGTGGGCGCGGCGCTGGCCGTGCTGGCGTCCTCGCCGCTGCACGGCACGCTGGTGCTCGGGCAGATCTACCCGGTGCTGCTGGCCGCGATGGTGGCCGGGTGGATCGCCGAGCGGCGCGGACGACCGGTGCTCGCCGCGGTGCTCTACGGCGTCGCGGTCGCGCTGAAGCCGTCGCTGGCCCCGGTGCTGCTGCTGGCCGGCGTGCAGCGGCGCTGGTCGGCGCTGCGCGCGGGGATCGCCTCCGCCGCGGTGGCCACGCTGGTCGGCGTCCTGGCCGCCGGGCCGTCCAGCGCGTTCGCCTGGCTGCACCTGGCCCTCGACCAGGTCGCCCCGGACGTCCCGGACAACGCGTCGCTGCCCGGCCTCGCCGCCCGGTTCGGGCTGCCGTCCTCGCTGGGCACCGCGCTCGGCGTCGCGGTGCTGGTCGGCACCCTGGCGTGGTGCGGGTACCGCCGCGACCGGGTCGATCCGGTCGGCACGGCACCGTGGGCGGTGCTGGCCGCCGGGCTGCTGCTGGCGCCCATCGCCTGGCACAACTACCTGATGCTGCTGTGGCCGGGCGTGCTGGTCCTGGTCGTGCTGGGCCGCGGGCCGGCGGCCGCCGCCGCGCTGGCGGTGGCCGTCGTGCCCGTGTCGTGGGCGGGGGAGTGGCCGCCCGAGGGGGTCGGCCCGGCCGCGTCGGCCGTGGCCCACTCCCTCTACTGCGCGATCCTGCTGGGTTACTGGGTGCTGCTGCTGTCGTCCTCGTCGCGCCGGTCGTCGCGCGTCGAGCCGGTGCCGTTGGGCTCGGACGGCCGCCAGCCCGTCGAGGTCGGCTCGTCGAAGGGGCCCGTCACCGGCTGAGCCGGACCCTCCGTCGTCGGCTCCTCCTGCACGTCCGCGTCGAACCGCTCCCACGGCGTGTACGGGTTGCGCCCGCTCGGCGCGGGCTCGTCGGTCGCCGGCTCCGACTCGACCGATCCGGCGGACGACGGCTCGGCCTCCGGGGCCGCCCCAGGACCGGGGGTGTCGTCCTCGTCGACGGCCGGCGCCGTCGGCGGGAGCGCGACCGGCGGTTGGTGCCCGGTGGGCGAGGACCACGGCCGGGTCTCGGACGTGGCCCCGGCGGACTCCTCGGCCTCGGTCGGGCTGGTGACGGCGGGCTCGTCGGCGGCCGGGCCGTCGTCCGCGGGCGCGTCGGAGACCGGCTCCTCGGCGGCGGGCTCGTCGGACGGCGACGCGCTCGGCACGGCGGTCGCGGGCTCGGCCTCCACCGGGAGCGCCTCGTCCTCGACCGCGGGTGCCTCGTCCTCCACCGCGGAGTCCTCCACCGCGGAGTCGGTCGTCTCCTCCGCGACCGCCGGCACCTCGATCGGGTCGGTGGTGGTGCCGGTGGGGCCATCGGGCTCCGGGTCACCCACCGGCGGGATGACCGGGATCGGCCCGGTGGGCGTGTCGTCGGTGAAAACGGTGTCGTCGGCCAGCGCCGTGTCCTCGCCCGGCCGCGGCGCCCCGGGCGGCACGCTCAGCCGGTCGGTGGCGGCCGCCGGCGCCTGGGCGGCGTCGGTGTCCAGCACCGACTCCTCCGCTGGCGGCACGACGTCGGGCCCCGACGTGCTCACGCCCGCTCCCGGGCGCGCGTCCTCGAGGGCCTCGGCGACCGCGGCGGTGCCGGGCAGGTCGCCCGCCCCCGCCCGCGCCTCGGCCTCGGTGGGCACGCTCTCGGTGGTGGCCGCGGCGATGGCGTCGGCGCGCCGGACGGCGCCCTCGTAGGGCTCCGGCACCAGCCACAGCACACCGGACGGCGGCAGCTGCAGCACCGCGGACGCCGGCCGGCCGTGCCACATCCGGCGCTCGGCCTCGACGGCGCCGAAGTTGCCGACGCCCGACCCGCCGTACACGTCGGCGTCGGTGTTGACGACCTCGCGCCAGCGGCCCGCGAACGGCAGCCCGACGCGGTAGTCGCGCTTGGGGGTGCCGGAGAAGTTCGCGACGCAGGCCATCACGACCGGCTTGCCGTCGGCGTCGACGCCGTGGCGCAGGAAGCTGAGCACGTTGCCGGCGGCGTCGTTGGCGTCGATCCAGGAGAAGCCGTCGGGGGTGGTGTCGCGCGTCCACAGCGCCGGGTTGGCCCGGTAGGCCCGGTTCAGGTCGCCGACCAGCGCCTTGATGCCGGAGTGCAGCGGGTCCTCCAGGAGGTGCCAGTCGAGCGAGCGCGACTCCGACCACTCGCGCTCCTGGCCGAACTCACCGCCCTGGAACAGCAGCTGCTTGCCCGGGTGGGCCCACATGAACGCCAGCAGCGCGCGCACGCCGGCCGCCTTGTTCCAGGCGTCGCCGGGCATCCGCGTCCACAGCGACCCCTTGCCGTGCACGACCTCGTCGTGCGACAGCGGCAGCACGTAGTTCTCGCTGAACGCGTACATCAGCGAGAACGTCAGCTGGTTGTGGTGGTAGCCCCGGTAGACCGGGTCGCGCCCGACGTAGTCGAGCGTGTCGTGCATCCAGCCCATGTTCCACTTCAGGCCGAAGCCCAGACCGCCCAGGTGCGTGGGCCGGGAGACACCCGGCCAGGCGGTGGACTCCTCGGCGATCGTCATCGCCCCCGGGAAGTGGCGGTAGACCAGCGCGTTCATCTCCTGCAGGAACGCCACCGCGTCCAGGTTCTCCCGGCCGCCGTGGACGTTGGGCAGCCACTGCCCCTCCGGGCGGGAGTAGTCGAGGTAGAGCATCGAGGCGACCGCGTCGACCCGCAGCCCGTCGATGTGGAACTGGTCGAGCCAGAACAGCGCGTTGGCGACCAGGAAGTTGCGCACCTCGCGGCGCCCGAAGTCGAACACCAGCGTGCCCCAGTCGGGCTGCTCGCCGCGGCGCGGGTCGGCGTGCTCGTACAGCGGGGTGCCGTCGAACTTGGCCAGCGCCCACTCGTCCCGCGGGAAGTGCGCCGGCACCCAGTCGATGATCACGCCGTAGCCGTGCCGGTGCAGGTGGTCGACGAAGTAGCGGAAGTCGTCCGGGCTGCCGAACCGCGACGTCGGCGCGTAGTACGAGGTGACCTGGTAGCCCCACGACCCGCCGAACGGGTGCTCGGCCACCGGCAGCAGCTCGACGTGGGTGAAGCCGGTCTCGTCGAGGTAGTCGACGAGCTGGTGGGCCACCTCGCGGTAGCCCAGCCCCGGCCGCCACGACCCGAGGTGCACCTCGTAGACGCTCAGCGGCTCGGCGTGCGCCTGCCGCCCGGCCCTGGCCGTCATCCACTCCTGGTCGCCCCACTCGTGGGCGGGGACGTGCACGACGGAGGCGGTGGCCGGCGGGATCTCGGTGGCGAAGGCCAGCGGGTCGGCCTTGTCGCGCCAGCGCCCGTCCTGGCCGAGGATGCGGAACTTGTAGCGGGTGCCCGGCTCGATGCCCGGCACGAACAGCTCCCACACCCCGGCGCTGCCCAGCGCGCGCATCGGGTGCGCCCAGCCGGACCAGCCGTCGAAGTCGCCGGTGACCCGAACGCCCTGCGCGGTCGGGGCCCACACGGCGAAGCTCGTGCCCGTGACCGGGCCTGCGGGCGTGTCGTAGCGGCGGACGTGCGAGCCGAGCACGTCCCACAGCCGCTCGTGGCGCCCCTCGCCGATGAGGTGCAGGTCGACCTCGCCCAGCGTGGGCAGCCAGCGGTAGGGGTCGTCGACGATGTCGACGCGCTCGCCGTAGCGCACGGCCAGCCGGTAGTCGGCCGGCGGCCCCGGGACCAGGCCGGAGAACAGGCCGGCCTCGTGCACCTTGACCAGCGGGAAGCCCTGGCCGCCCTCGCGGACGACGTGCACCTCGTCGGCGTGCGGGCGCAGCGCCCGGATGACCGTGCCGGAGGGGTGGGGATGCGCGCCCAGGACCGAGTGCGGGTCGTGGTGGGCACCGCCCAGCAGGCGGTCCACCGTCGCCGGATCGGGCGGGCACGCGTCGACCGGTTGGTCCAGGGTCTGGGTCGGGTTGTCCTCGCGATCCACGTCGGCACCCTATTGCGAGAGGTCCATGGTCGCCGAGCCTGGCGGCAACGATCGGGCCGCTGTTCGCCCGGTAGAACCCCCCTCCGGGTGCATCCGGACGGGCCGGCGGCCACCCGGTGATCGTCCGGCCGCCCGGTGTCCGGGGCGCGGCACGCCGCAAGGCACGATGGAGCGGTGGTGGACGGGGACGAGGGGGCGTCGGACGGGTTGCTCATCGCGGCGAGCCCGGCCGAGCACGCGGGCGACGAGCGCCGCTCACTCGTGCTGCCCCGCTCCGGGGAGCGGCTCCTGCACGCCGACCTGCACAACCACACCCTGCTCTCCGACGGCGCCGGCCGCCCGGAGGACGCGTTCGGCTCGATGCGCGCGGCCGGGCTCGACGTCGCCGCGCTCACCGACCACGCCCACGGCGAGAGCGTCTCCTACACGACCATCGACGACGCCGACTGGCGCTGGATCGGTGAGCTCGCCGACGCCGCGTACGAGCCCGGCGCGTTCGTCGCGATCCGCGGGTTCGAGTGGACCAGCCACACCCTCGGCCACATGAACGTGTGGGGCGGCCGGCACTGGACCCGCCCCCTCCCGCTCGCCGAGGACGGCGCCCGCAGGCGCTTCGCCGTCCCCCCGGGCCCCCCGGACGCCCCCGCCGCCGTCGCCGCCTTCTACGACTGGCTGCACACCGACCCCGACGCCGAGGGCGGCGGCGGCGCCGACGCGCTCGTCTCGTTCAACCACCCCGGCCGCGAACGCGCCCGGTTCGGCCGGTTCCGCTTCGACGGGCGGATCGTCGAGCGCGTCGTCGGGCTGGAGATGTTCAACCGCGGCGACGACTACCTGTTCGAACGCGTCGACATCGGCGGCACGTCCCCGCTGGTCGAGTGCCTCGACGCCGGCTGGCGCGTCGGCCTCATCGGCGTCACCGACGAGCACACCCCGCACTGGGGCTTCCCACCCGGCCTCGGCCGCACCGGGATCTGGTCCCGCGGCTTCGACCGCGCCTCCGTGCGCGAGGCGATGCTGCGCCGGCGGCTGTTCGCGACCCGGGAACGCGGGCTGCGGGTCGACGCCGTCGTCAGCACGGCCGAGGGCCCGCGACCGATGGGCTCGCGGATCGCGCACGACCGCGGCGACCTGCGCTTCGAACTCGACGTGCACGGCGCCGAGTGGATCGGGCGCACGGTGCGGGTGCAGGTGCTGCAGACCGGGCGGCCGTTGCCGGACGTCGTGGCGGAGACGGAGTTCGTGGTGCCGGCGGAGGGGACGACTCGTCTCGTGGCGCCGGTCGACCGGGGGGACGGTGACTGGGTGGTGCTGCGGGTGACGGACCCGGGTGGGCGGGGGGACCCGCGGGGGCGGAGGTTCGCGGGGTACCGGTCGGCGGGGCGGGCTGTTGCTTATCTGAGCCCGTTCTTCCTGGGGGAGTAGCTGGTCTGGGGGCGCGGCGGGTTGGCGGCCTCCGGCTTTGGGGGCCTCCGGCGGCGCCTTCGGCGAGATGCCTCCGGCGGCGCCTTCGCGGCGGGCGACCTCGGATCGAGCAGGGGTCGCCCCATGCCGTCCCGTCGGCCCCGGAGGGCAGCACACCATGTGATTCGGGGTCCTCGCAGACCTGGCGGTGTGCTCGCAGCCCGCCGGCGGGCTGCGACGGCACAGTCGGCGCTGCGACACCCACCCGGCGCTGCGAGGACACCCGGCCCACCCTCGCCGGCCGCGAAGCGGCCATTCCACCCTCGGAAGCCCCTGCTTGATCAGAGGTCGCCCGCCACGGAGGCGCCGCCGGAGGCCCCTCGAAGAAGGCCCTCAAGAACGGCGACTCACACCAATCGCCGCTCGAAGCACACCGACAGCTCCGACCCCACGTACGCCCCGAACAGCGGGATCTCCGCGTACCCCTCGCGCCGGTAGAACCGCTGCGCGTCCGGCTGCTCCGTGCCGGTCTCCAGCCGCAGCGTCGTCCAGCCGCGGTCGGCGGCGGCGGTCTCCAGGGCTCGCAGGACGGCGGTGGCGACGCCGGAGCCGCGGGCTGGTGGGGTCACGTACATGCGCTTGACCTCGGCTGTTGCCTCGTCGAGGCGGCGCAGCGCTCCGCAGGCGACGGGTTCGCCGTCGGGGGCGAGGGCGACCACGAACAGGTCGATGTCGTCAGCGGAGGGGGCGGGGCCGGGTTCGTGGTCGTCGGAGCCGTAGCGGGCGTCGAGCTCGGCGCGCTGGGCGGCGCGCAGGGCGGCGCCCGCGGGGTCGTCCCAGTGGCGGTGCTCGATGGTCCAGCGGGTGCTGGTGCTCACCGGTGGACGGAGCCGCTGTCCGCCTCGGTGGTGAGCCTGCGGATCACGGCGAGCGGGATGTCGACCCAGGTGGGGCGGCTGCGGGTCTCGTAGAGGACCTGGTAGACGGCCTTGTCGAGCTCGAAGGCGCGCAGCAGGGCCGCGTGCTCGCGGGGGTCGATGCCCGAGCGCAGGGCGTAGCCGTCGCAGAAGGCGGAGCGGTTGCGCTCGCACCACTCGTTGGCCCGCCACACGAGCTGCGACTCCTGGTCGAGGGACTGCGGGGCGGGCTCCCACTGCAGCAGCTGGTGGAACGCGGCGTAGTTGAACGAGAAGAGCATGCCGACGACGTCGCGCATCGCCGAGTCGGGCAGGACGCGCTCGGCGAGGCCGGCGGCCGGCTCGCCCTCGAAGTCGATGATCAGCCAGCCCGTCGGCGTGCGCAGGGTCTGGCCGAGGTGCAGGTCGCCGTGCACGCGCTGGGTCGGGATGGAGCTGCCCATGGCGGCGACGGCGTCGTAGGCGGCGCGGATGGCGTCCACGTAGGGCGCCAGGACGGTCATCTCCCCGGCGGTCGCCGACAGCCTGCGGTGCCAGCCCTCGGCGAGGTCGCGCGGGTCGCCCTCGCTCACGCCCAGTGCGCGGCGCAGCTCGTCGTGGACGACGGCGACCGTCTCGCCCAGCCGGGAGGCCTCGCCGGCGAAGTCGCCGCCGACCTCGTCGGCGCGCAGGTCGGCCTCGGCGAGCAGGTCGCGCACGCTGCCCAGGGCCATCCGCCAGCCGTCGGCCGAGTTGGCCGCGAAGTCCTGCACCATGGCCAGGGTGGTCGGCTCGCCGTCGAGCTCGCCCTCGATGGCGCCCTGCAGGGCCGCGACCTCGTTGCTGTCGACCGAGCGCAGGGCGCGGTGCAGCTCCAGGTCGGGGTTGAGCCCGGGGGCGACCCGGCGGAACAGCTTGAGGATCAGCTGCTCGCCCCAGGACACCGACGTGTTGGACTGCTCGACGCCCAGCACGCGCCCCGAGTACTCGGTCTCCAGGGTGGCGCCGGGCTCGGGGACGAACGCGACGGGGCCGATGCGGCGGCCGTCGCGGATGGCGGCGAGCAGCCAGTCGGTGATCTCCTGGTCGCCCAGGCCGTCGTAGGCGACGAGGTCGCCGACGCGGCCGATCTCGTGGTGCTGCAGCTCGCCGCGCAGGTGCTCGCGGCGCCCGACCATCACCTGGTAGTGCTGCACCGGGGAGCCGTCGTCGAACTTGACGGCGAGCACGACCTGGTCGAGCAGGGGCTCGCCGTCGGTCAGCAGCGGCGTCGCGGAGTGCACGGAGACCGAGCTGAGCGGGCGCCCCTTGGCCGCGAACCACCGCTGCCGGGGCAGCCAGTACTCGAGGAGAGCGGGGAGCTCGTGGTTCAGCGCGGTCACGTCCTGCCCTCCAGGCGAGCATCGGGAACGGGTGGGGACCGCCGCCGGACGGGAGCCGGCTGCGGCGCGGCGGAGCATTGATCCCGACAGTAGCCGTGATCGCCCGGTTCTTCGGGTTGGAGCGGCGCGCGTGGCCCGGTCGGTGATCGGCCCGCTACTGCCCGGAGCGCTCGTCGCTACCCGGGGTGATGGAGAACCAGTAGAAGCCGTGCCCGGGCAGGGTGAGCAGGTAGGGCAGCTCGCCGATCCGCGGGAACGGGACGCCGCCGGTCAGCTCGTAGGGCACGGACCCCTTCCACGGCGACAGGTCGAGCTCGACGGGCTGCGGGAAGCGGGACATGTTGTTCACGCAGAGCACCCTGTCGTCGCCGTGCGAACGCACGTACGCCAGCACGGACGGGTTGCTGCCGCCCAGCTCGTTGTACTCGCCCATGCCGAACGCGTGGTGGCGCTTGCGGACCTCGATCATGTGCCGGGTCCAGTTCAGCAGCGAGGTCGAGGAGTTCATCTGGGCCTCGACGTTGACGGCCTGGTAGCCGTACAGCGGGTCCATGATCGCCGGCAGGTACAGCCGGCCGGGGTCGCAGGTGGAGAACCCGGCGTTGCGGTCCGGCGACCACTGCATCGGGCTGCGCACGCCGTCGCGGTCGCCGAGCCAGATGTTGTCGCCCATGCCGATCTCGTCGCCGTAGTACAGGACCGGCGACCCGGGCAGCGACAGCAGCAGCGCGGTGAACAGCTCCAACTGGTTGCGGTCGTTCTCCAGCAGCGGGGCCAGCCGCCTGCGGATGCCGATGTTGGCCTTCATCCGCGGGTCCTTGGCGTACTCCGAGTACATGTAGTCGCGCTCTTCGTCGGTGACCATCTCGAGGGTCAGCTCGTCGTGGTTGCGCAGGAAGATGCCCCACTGGGCGCCCGACGGGATGGCCGGGGTCTGGGCCAGGATCTCCGATATCGGGAACCGGTTCTCCCGGCGCACCGCCATGAAGATGCGCGGCATCAGCGGGAAGTGGAACGCCATGTGGCACTCGTCGCCGCCGACGTCGGGGTCGCCGAAGTACTCGACGACGTCGGTGGGCCACTGGTTGGCCTCGGCGAGCAGCACCCGGCCCGGGTACTCGACGTCCATGACCTTGCGGCAGCGGCGCAGGAAGTCGTGGGTCTCCGGGAGGTTCTCGCAGTTGGTGCCCTCGCGCTCGAACAGGTACGGCACCGCGTCCAGCCGGAACCCGTCGATGCCCAGGTCCAGCCAGAACCGCAGGACGTCGATCATCGCTTCCTGGACGTCCGGGTTGTCGTAGTTCAGGTCGGGCTGGTGGGAGAAGAACCGGTGCCAGTAGAACTGGCCGCGCACCGGGTCGTAGGTCCAGTTGGACGTCTCGGTGTCGACGAAGATGATCCGCGCGTCCTGGTACTGGGTGTTGTCGTCGGACCAGACGTAGAAGTCGCCGTAGGGCCCCTCCGGGTTGCGGCGGGACTCCTCGAACCACGGGTGCTGGTCGGAGGTGTGGTTCATGACCAGGTCGGTGATGACGCGGATGCCGCGCTTGTGCGCCTCGTCGAGCAGTTGCACGAAGTCGTCGACCGTGCCGAACTCGGGCAGCACGGCGCGGAAGTCGCGGATGTCGTAGCCGCCGTCGCGCAGGGGCGAGTCGTAGAACGGCGGCAGCCAGATGCAGTCGACGCCCAGCCACTGGATGTAGTCCAGCTTCTCCGTCAGCCCGCGCAGGTCGCCGGTGCCGTCGCGGTTGGAGTCGCTGAACGCCCGCACCAGCGCCTCGTAGAAGACCGCCCGCTTGTACCAGTCGTGGTCGACCTCGAGGGTCCGCGCGTGGTCGTAGTCGGCGGCGGAGGTCTCGATGAGCTGGTCGTCCTCGTCGGTGTTCGGGTAGCCGTCGGCGAGCGTGGTGTTGGGCGCGGCCTTCTGGTCGGTCGACATGGAGGTATCAGGTCCCTACCGGACGGGGGCGAGGGGCATCGCGTGCCGGTCCCGCCGGCCGGGGCGGGTCCCGACCGCGCGGCGGGCTCCGACCGCAGGCGAAAGCGTAGCTCTGATTCCGCGGTTCCGGCGGTCGAGAGCGGAGATGGCCGTCGGCGTCGGTGACACCGCGACAAGATCGTTCCCACGGTCGGGTCACGGCGCGTCACGGACAGCTGACGGTGCAATTGCAGCAGGCCAACGCGCCGCGAGCGGGCAGCCGTCGAGAACGACGTTGTCGTGATCAACCAGCGCGGATGATCACGACAACGTCGTTCTCGACGGAGGGGGACGGTCAGTGACGGGGACGGTCAGTGGCGCTCGACGCGGAAGATGTGCGCCACGTGGTTCCAGGGCTCCAGCCGCACGAAGTTGAACTGGCCCCAGTCGTAGGACTCGCCGGTCACCTCGTCGTGCACGGTGATCCGGTCGGCCCAGTCGACGCCGAGCGCCGGCATGTCCAGCGCGGTGGTGCCCTGCTGGGCGTTCCACGAGTCCAGCGTGCACACCACCAGCACCGTGTCGCCCGTCGCCGGGTCGGTGCGCGAGTAGGCGATGATCTGGTCGTTGTCGACCTGGTGGAAGCGGATGTGGCGCAGCTGCTGCAGCGCCGGGTGGGCGCGGCGGATCTCGTTGAGCCGGGTGATGTAGGGCTCCAGCGAGTCGCCCCTGGCCGCGGCGGCCTCGAAGTCGCGCGGGCGCAGCTCGTACTTCTCCGAGTTCAGGTACTCCTCGGAGCCGGGGCGCACGGCCTCGCCCTCGTACAGCTCGAAGCCCGAGTACACGCCCCACGTCGGCGCCATCGTCGCGGCCAGCGTGGCCCGGATGGCGAACATTCCGCGCCCGCCGGTCTGCAGCGACTCGTGCAGGATGTCCGGGGTGTTGACGAACAGGTTCGGCCTGGCCTCGTCGGCGCGCTCGGCGTGCATGAGCGCGAACTCGGTCAGCTCCTCCTTCGACGTGCGCCACGTGAAGTAGGAGTACGACTGGGTGAAGCCCAGCCGGGCCAGCCCGAACAGCCGAGCGGGGCGGGTGAACGCCTCGGCCAGGAACAGCACGTCCGGGTAACGGGCCTTGACCTGCCAGATCAGCCAGTGCCAGAAGTTCGGCGGCTTGGTGTGCGGGTTGTCGACCCGGAAGATCCGCACGCCGTGCTCGACCCAGTGCAGCACCACCCGCAGCGACTCGGCGTAGATGCCGGCCGGGTCGTTGTCGAAGTTGATCGGGTAGATGTCCTGGTACTTCTTGGGCGGGTTCTCGGCGTAGGCGATGGTGCCGTCCGGGCGCACGGTGAACCACTCCGGGTGGGCCTCGACCCACGGGTGGTCGGGGGCGCACTGCAGGGCGAAGTCGAGCGCGATCTCCATGCCCAGATCGCGCGCGCGCTCGACGAAGGCGTCGAAGTCCTCGAGGGTGCCCAGCTCGGGGTCGATGGCGTCGTGCCCGCCCTCGGCCGAGCCGATCGCCCACGGCGAGCCGACGTCGCCCGGACCGGCGTTGACCGAGTTGTTGCGGCCCTTGCGGTGCTTCGTGCCGACAGGGTGGATCGGCGGGAGGTAGACCACGTCGAAGCCCATCGCGGCGACGCGGTCGAGCTGCTTGCCGGCGGTGACGAAGCTGCCGTGGATGGGGCGGCCGGTCTCGTCGCGGCCACCGGTCGAGCGGGGGAAGAACTCGTACCAGGAGCCGAACAGGGCGCGCTCGCGGTCGACGTAGACCTGCTGCGGGCGCCCGCGCGTGATCAGCTCGCGGACCGGGCGCTCGGTCATGATCGTCTGGACGGCCGGGAACAGCGCCGGGGCGACCCGGTTGCGCAGCGGCAGTGCCGTGTCGCGCAGCGCGTTCGCGGCGCCGAAGAGCAGGTCGCGGTGGGGACGCTCGCCGGGCCTGCGGCCCACCCGCTGCAGCAGCCTGGCCCCCACCTCCAGGTCGTTGGCCAGCTCGGCGGCGCTCTGGCCGGCGTCGAGCTTCACCGTCACCGTGTGCCGCCACGTGGACCAGGGATCGCTCCAGGCGTCCACGCGGAACGTCCACAGCCCCGGTTCGTCGGCCACCACGACGGCCTCGAAAGTGTCAGTCCCCACGCCGGTCGGCTCCATCCGCACGTGGTGTGCGGGGCCGCGATCGCCGACCCGCTTCCACACCACGTTCGCCGCGACGGCGTCGTGCCCCTCGCGCCACACCGTGGCGCCGATCGGGATCACCTCGCCGACGACGGCCTTGCTCGGATGGCGTCCGCCACCGGCCGTGGGGGTCACGTCGTCGATCCCGATCCGACCCGTCATGGGCCCACCCCCAACCCGCACACACCCGTCACCGAATCCACAACCTATCTACCCACCGCGTACCCGTTCTGAACGGGTCGCCGCAGTTCACCCAATGGTCACCGAATTCCCCCGGACGTCATCGGGGCCGCCCCGACGGCCGAACGGCGGCCCCCGCGGGCGGCCGTCCGCGGCGTCCCCCGGGAGATCAACTGCGGGGCTGGTGGGGGCGTCGTGGATCACCCCGTCGGGGCGCCGCGGCCCGCGTCGTGACCGACCTACGGGGATGCGGGGGTGGCCGGGCGCACCGACGGCACCCGGGCGCGCCCGCCCGGCTCCGAACCGATCACGAAGCCCCTTCATTAAGGTCTGCGGGGTGAGAGCGCTTCGCCGGTTCACCGTACGAGCCCAGCTGCCCGCCCCGCTGGCTCCGCTCCAGACCCTCGCCACCAACCTGCGGTGGAGCTGGCATCCGCCCACCCAGGACCTGTTCGCGGGTCTCGACCACGACGCCTGGGAGCGCGCCGGCCACGACCCGGTCCGGCTGCTCGGCGAGATCTCGACGTCCCGGCTCACCGAGCTGGCCAAGGACGCCGACACCGTCGTCACCGTGCGCGAACTCGCCGACGAGCTGGAGTCCTACCTGGCCGAGCCGCGCTGGTACCAGATCGAGCGCGAGGAGGACCCGACGCTGCCCGCCGCCGTCGGCTACTTCTCGATGGAGTTCGGCGTCAGCGAGGTCCTGCCCAACTACTCCGGCGGCCTCGGCGTGCTGGCCGGCGACCACCTCAAGGCCGCCTCCGACCTGGGCGTCCCGCTGATCGGCGTGGGCCTGCTCTACCGGTCGGGCTACTTCCGCCAGTCGCTGTCGCTGGACGGCTGGCAGCTCGAGCACTACCCGGTGCTCGACCCGCAGGGCCTGCCGCTGCAGCAGCTCGCCGACGCCGACGGCGACCCCGTGCTCGTCGAGGTCGTGATGCCCGGCGGCCGGGCCCTCAAGGCCCGGGTCTGGCAGGCGAGCGTCGGGCGCGTGCCGCTGCTGCTGCTCGACTCCGACATCGAGGAGAACGAGCCCGACCTGCGCGGTGTCACCGACCGGCTCTACGGCGGCGACCAGGACCAGCGCATCCGCCAGGAGATCCTGGTCGGCATCGGCGGCGTGCGGGCCGTGCGGGCGTTCTGCGCCGTCACCGGCCACCCCACCCCCGAGGTCTTCCACACCAACGAGGGCCACGCCGGCTACCTGGGCCTGGAGCGGATCCGCGAGCTGCAGGCCGACGACGGGCTCTCGTTCGACGAGGCCGTGGCCGCCGTCCGCGCCGGCACCGTGTTCACCACCCACACCCCGGTCCCCGCCGGGATCGACCGGTTCCCCGTCGAGATGGTGCGCCACTACTTCTCCGCGGGCGCCACCGACGGCGCCGCGGCGCGCACCGACTCGGCGCTGCTGCCCGGCGTCCCGCTCGACCGGATCCTCGCGCTGGGCGCCGAGGAGAGCCAGGGCATGTTCAACATGGCCCACATGGGGCTGCGGCTCGCCCAGCGCGCCAACGGCGTGTCCCGGCTGCACGGCCAGGTCTCCCGGGAGATGTTCGGCCGGCTGTGGTCGGGCTTCGACGCCGAGGAGGTGCCGATCGGCTCGGTCACCAACGGCGTGCACGGCCACACCTGGGAGGCCCGCGAGGTCACCGCTCTCATCGGCGGCCCGGACGACGAGACCGCCGCGGCCGCGGTGTCCGACGAGTCGCTGTGGGCGCTGCGCAGCACCCTGCGCGCCCGGCTCGTCACCGAGGTCCGCAGGCGCGTGCGCGAGGCCTGGCTGCAGCGCGGCGCCTCCACCCCCGAGCTGAGCTGGACCGACCACGTCTTCGACCCGGACGTGCTCACCGTCGGCTTCGCCCGGCGCGTCCCGACCTACAAGCGGCTGACCCTGATGCTGCGCGACAAGGACCGCCTGCGCGACCTCCTGCTCGACCCCAACCGGCCCGTCCAGCTGGTCGTGGCGGGCAAGAGCCACCCCGCAGACGACGGCGGCAAGGCGCTCATCCAGGAGATCGTCCAGTTCGCCGACGACCCCGCCGTCCGGCACCGGATCGTGTTCCTGCCCGACTACGACATGTCCATGGCCCGCTACCTCTACTGGGGCTGCGACGTCTGGCTGAACAACCCGCTGCGCCCGCTGGAGGCCTGCGGCACGTCGGGCATGAAGTCCGCGCTGAACGGCGGGCTGAACCTCTCCATCCGCGACGGCTGGTGGGACGAGCTCTACGACGGCGCCAACGGCTGGGCCATCCCCACCGCCGACGGCATCGAGGACCCCGTCAAGCGCGACGACCTCGAAGCCAACGCCCTCTACGAGCTCATCGCCACCCAGGTCGCCCCCGCGTTCTACGACCGCGCCGACGGCATCCCCACCCGCTGGGTCGAACTGGTCCGCCACACCCTGACCACGCTGCGCCCCCAGGTCCAGGCCACCCGGATGGTCCACGAGTACGTCGAGGACTGGTACGCGCCCGCCTCCCGCGCCGCCGACCGCGTCATCGCCGACTCCTTCGCCCCCGCCCGCGAACTGGCCGCCTACCGCGGCCGGCTGGACAAGGCCTGGCCGCACGTCCAGGTCATCGGCGTCGACGCGTCCGGCCTCCCGGACACCCCCGAGGTCGGGGCCCCGATGACGGTGCGCGCCGCGGTCGAGCTCGGCGGGCTCGCCCCCGAGGACGTGACGGTGCAGGCGGTCGTCGGGCGCGTCGGGGACACCGACGACCTCGCCGACACGGTGACCGTCGCGATGGAGCACGTGGGGCCGGCGGAGGGGCGGGGCGACCGGTTCGAGTCGGTCGTGAAGCTGCCGCATGCGGGGTTGACGGGGTACACGGTGCGGGTTCTCCCGGCGCACCCGCTGCTGGCTTCTTCGGCTGAGCTGGGGAAGGTCGTGCTGGCGGGCTGACGAAGACCATGGCGACTCTGCGAAGTCGCCTGGTGGTGTGCGCGCGGGCGCCCTGCGGGGCGTTCGGGCCACGTCGCAGGGTTTCTGTACCCAGCGCAGGGTCCCGGGGGTCTGCGACGGGTAGGCAAAGTCTGCGACGTGGGTTGTCAGGGCCCAGGAGCCGGAGGCTCCTCACAGCGTCGCGGGAAGGCTCAGCCGCAGCCGCAGGCCCCACCGCAGCACCCGCCACCCCCGCCGCCGACCGGCGCCGCCGACCGCGATCCGGCCAGTCCGCCGACCGCGACCGTCGTGAGCAGCTTCACCGTGTCCGCGTGCCCGGCCGGGCACGGCGCGGGGGAGCCCGCCTCGCTCATCGGGCGGGTCACCTCGAAGGTGTCGGCGCACTCACGGCAGCGGAAGTCGTAACGGGGCACCGGGTCAGGATAGGTGCTGGTCGGGGGCGGCGTCACGGCCCTCCTGCCAGCGCAGCAGCAGCAACGAGCGGGCGGGGAGGGTGATGGTGGTGCCGCCGGGGACGGGACGGGTGGTCGGGGGGCAGCCGTCGTCGCGGGTGCTGTCGAGCTGCGGGACGTACCAGCCGCCGGGCGGGAGGGTGGCGGGGATGGCGTCGCGGCCGGCGTGCAGGAGCAGCAGCCACTCCTCGCGCATCAGGCCGAGGCTGTGCAGGCCGCCGTCGTGCCAGTCGTGGCCGCGGATGCGGCGGCCGGCGGGGTGCCACCACAGGACCTCGCCGTCGCGGTAGAAGCGGTCGCGCTGCAGGGCGCGCGAGCCGCGCCGCAGCGCCGTCACCCGCGCCGTGAACGCGGCCATGGAGGCCTGCTCGGGGCCGGGGGTCCAGTCGACCCAGGACGTCTCGTCGTCGAGGCAGTAGGCGTTGTTGTTGCCGCGCTGGGTGCGCCACCACTCGTCGCCGCCGAGGAGCATCGGCGTCCCGGTCGACAGCATCAGGGTGGCGAGCATCGCCCTGGCCGCGGCCAGGCGTCGGGCCCGGATCACCGGCGAGCTCGTCTCGCCCTCGACGCCGAAGTTGACCGAGCGGTTGTCGTTGGTGCCGTCGCGGTTGTCCTCGCCGTTGGCCTCGTTGTGCTTGCGCTCGTAGGAGACCAGGTCGCGCAGGGTGAAGCCGTCGTGGGCGGTGACGAAGTTGACCGACGCCCACGGCCTGCGCCCGCCGGGCTTGTAGAGGTCCGAGCTGCCGGTCAGCCGGGAGGCGACCTCGGCGATGCCGCCGTGGCCGCGCCAGAAGTCGCGCACCGCGTCGCGGTAGCGGCCGTTCCACTCCGACCAGGCCACGCCGAACCCGCCGACCCGGTAGCCCTCGCCGGTCGCGTCCCACGGCTCGGCGATCAGCTTGACCCGGCTGAGGACCGGGTCCAGCGCGATCGCGGTGAGCAGCGGGGCGTTCGGGTCGAACGGGCCCGACCGCGGCCGGCCCAGCACGCTGGCCAGGTCGATGCGGAAGCCGTCGACGCCGAGGACGGTCACCCAGTGGCGCATGGCGTCGCAGACGAGCCGGATCACGGTCGGGGAGCCCGCGTCGAGGGTGTTGCCGGTGCCGGTGATGTCGGCGTCGTGCCCGGCGCCACCCAGCGAGTAGTACGCCGGGGCGTCGAGGCCGCGGTAGCAGAGGGTGGTGCCGCCCACCCCGCCCTCGGCGGTGTGGTTCGGCACGAAGTCGACGATCACCTCGATGCCCGCGGCGTGCAGCGCGGACACCATCGCGGTGAACTCCTCGATCTCGCGGCCAGGTGCCGTCGCGTAGTCGGGCTCGGGGGCGAGGAAGCCCAGCGTGGCGTAGCCCCAGTAGTTGCGCCGACCGCGTTCCAGCAGCGGGGGTTCCTCGGCGATCGCGGCCACCGGGAGCAGCTCGACGGCCGTCACCCCGGTCCGCTGCAGGTGCGCGATGACCGCCGGGTGGGCCAGGCCCAGGTAGGTGCCGCGGTGCTCGGGCGGCACCTCGGGGTGGCGCATCGTGTAGCCGCGCACGTGCAGCTCGGAGATGACGGTCTCCGACCACGGCACCTCCGGGCGCTCGCCGGTGAACGGCGTGTCCGGCTCGCCGACGACGGAGAGCGGCACCTTGCCCAGCGAGTCGACGTCGCTCAACGTGCCGGCCATCGGGTCGTGCACCCAGCCGCGGGCCGCGGTGAGGTCCGTCACACGGCCCAGCACTCGCCGTGTGTAGGGGTCCAGCAGGATCTTCGCCGGGTTGGCCCGGACCCCGTCCCACGGCCGGTACGGCCCGTGCACCCGGTAGCCGTAGCGCTGACCCGGCCGAACGCCGGCGATGTGGCCGTGCCAGACGCCGAAGGTGTGCTCGGTCAGCTCCACCCGCCGCTCCGACAGTAGGTCGTCCGGACCATCCACAAGGCACACTTCGACGGCGTCCGCGCTGGTGGAGGCCACAGCGAAGCGGACGCCGTCATCTTCGGCATGGGCACCCAACGGGAAGACCGGCACGATCGGCCAGGATAGGGAAGTGGCCGCGTCCGTAACGCCCCCCGAGGCGTCCGCCGTCGAACGCTCCGATCTCGACGACCTCGTCATCAAGATGGACAACGTCAGCGTGCGGCGCGGGGATACGGTCCTCGTGCAGAACGTCGACTGGTCGGTCGAGCTCGACGAGCGGTGGGTGGTGCTCGGGCCCAACGGGGCCGGCAAGACCACCCTGCTCAAGCTGGCCGCCGCCGAGATCCACCCCACCGAGGGCCGGGTCGACGTGCTCGGCGAACGGCTCGGCCGGGTGAACGTCTTCGAGCTGCGCACCCGCATCGGGCTCACCTCCGCGGCGCTCGGCATCCGGGTGCCCGAGCAGGAGAACGTGCGCGACGTCGTGCTCAGCGCCGGCTACGGCGTGCTGGGCCGGTGGCGGGAGCGCTACGAACGCCTCGACACGGCCCGCGCGGAGTCGCTGCTGGGCGCGCTGGGCATCCGCCACCTCGCCCACCGCACGTTCGGCACGCTGTCCGAGGGCGAGCGCAAGCGGGCGCTGATCGCCCGGGCCCTGATGACCGACCCCGAGCTGCTGCTGTTCGACGAGCCCGCCGCCGGGCTCGACCTCGGCGGCCGCGAGGACCTGGTGGGACGGCTCGCCGTGCTCGCCGCCGACCCGGACGCGCCGGCGTCGGTGCTGGTCACCCACCACGTCGAGGAGATCCCGGTGGGCTACACGCACGGGCTGCTGCTGCGCGAGGGCCGCGTCGTCGCCTCCGGGCTGCTCGACGACGTGCT
The DNA here is from genome assembly GCF_018531445.1 of Pseudonocardia lacus. Lineage (GTDB taxonomy): Bacteria > Actinomycetota > Actinomycetes > Mycobacteriales > Pseudonocardiaceae > Pseudonocardia > Pseudonocardia lacus. The sequence continues at coordinate 9,981 of NZ_JAHDTH010000074.1, read as the reverse complement.
CACCGACGAGAACCTGAGCGCCACCTTCGGCCTCCCGCTGGGCGTGCAGCGCCGCCGTGGCCGCTACACCGCCTGGCTGCGCTGACGTGAAGGACGAGCGGGCCGCGGTGCTGCACTTCCTGGCCGCTCAGCGGCGCTCGGCGCTGGCGGTCCTGGACGGGCTGTCGGAGACCGACGCCGGGCGCAGCGTGGTGCCCAGCGGGTGGACGCCGCTGTCCATGGCCGAACACCTCGGCGGCGTCGAACGGCACTGGTTCGGCTACGCGCTCGGCGGCGGCGCGACGTGGACCCGGGCGGTGCCCGGCGAGCCGCGGACGCTGGACGAGGCCGTGCGGGCCTACCGGGCGGAGATCGAGCGGTCCGACCGGCTGCTGGCCGGCTTCGCGCTCGACGACCCGATCACCGCGGTGCCCGACGAGCTGCCCGGGGAGATCCACACCGTGCGCGACGTGCTGCTGCACGTGATCGAGGAGGTGGCCCGCCACTGCGGGCACCTCGACATCGCCCGCGAGCTGCTCGACGGGCGGACGGGGCTGGGGCCGCGCTAGTTCACGCCCCCGGGCGCGGGGCGAGCCGTTCGACCGTCGACATGGGCGGGGCCGCGCCGGGCAGCGGCGGCCCGCCGCGGGCGCGGAAGCCCTCCAGGACCACGGCCAGGGCCCGCCGCCACAGCTCCGGGTCGACCGGCCCGGCCCGGTCGACGATCTCGGTGACCATGATCTCGGCCACGGCGACGTCCCCGACGCCGATCTCGGGGCGCAGCTGGCCGCTGGCGTGCGCCCGCTCGACCAGTTCGACGACCGCCGCGGCCATCCGCCGGCGGGCGCGCAGGGCCAGTCCGCGGCCCTGGCCGTGGCCCATGAGCCCGCGCAGCCCCGGGTCGCCCGCCTGGTGCTCGAGAGTGGCCGTGACGAACTCGCGCAGGCCCTCCCACGGGTCGGCGCGCCCGCGGGCCCGCTCGGCCGCCGTGACGAGGTCCTCGACGCGCTCGGCGAGCAGCTCGTCGAACAGCTCCTGCTTGTCGGGGAAGCGCCGGTAGACCGTGCCGACCCCGAGGTCGGCGGCGCGGGCGATGTCGTCGTGGCTGACGTCGAGGCCGCGCTCGGCGACGAGCGCGCGGGCGGCGTCGAGGATGCGCCGCCGGTTGCGCTCGGCGTCGCGGCGCAGGGGGCGCGGGGTCCCGGGGGTGGCCACGCGCCCGACCGTACCGCCGAAACGGAGAACGTTCTCAGCTTCCGCTCGATACGGTCCACGCAGAAGCGGAGAAGCCTCTCAACTTCCCCTCGCGACCGGAGGACACACCCATGACCAGCACCACCGCCACCCGGCCGGTCCCCACCGCCGCCCGGGTCGGGCTCGGCCTGCTCGCCGCGACCGCCGTCGCCGTGCTCGGCAACGCGCTCGTCTCCCTGCTGGTCCTGGCCGTGGGTCCGGGAGGGGTGGAGAAGGGCCTGCGGCCGGTCGAGTACGTGACGCTGACCATCGCGGGGGTGCTCATCGGCACCGTCGGGTGGGCGCTCGTCCGCCGCTTCGCCCCGAACCCGCGCGCGGTGCTGCGGGTGCTCGTCCCGGTCGTGGTCGTGCTCTCCTTCGGCGCCGACCTCGCGCTGCTGGCCGGTGGCACGGGCCTGCTGAACGCCGTCGGCCTGATGGTGATGCACGTCGTCGTGGCCGCCGCGACGGTGCCCACGCTCGCCCGGGTCCTCCCGCTCCCGCGCTGAACCGCTCGGCGGTCCGCGACCAGCACCGGAGATCGGGTTAGGGTCCCGGGCGTGACCGAATTCGTGAGGCTCGAGGTCGAGGGCGGGGTCGGCACCATCCGGCTCGACCGGCCGCCGATGAACGCGTTCAGCCGGCAGGTCCAGGAGGAGCTCAAGGCCGCCGCCGAGGAGGCCGCCCGCCGCGCCGACGTCCGGTCGGTGATCGTCTACGGCGGCGAGAAGGTGTTCGCCGCCGGTGCGGACGTCAAGGAGATGGCGGGCATGTCCTACGCGGACATGGCCCCGGTGGCGCGCAGGCTGTCGGCCTGCTTCGGCGCGCTGTCGGAGATCCCGAAGCCGACGGTCGCGGCGATCACCGGCTACGCGCTCGGCGGCGGCATGGAGGTCGCGCTGGGCTGCGACCGGCGGGTCGCCGGCGACAACGCCAAGCTGGGCCAGCCGGAGATCCTGCTCGGGATCATCCCCGGCGGCGGTGGCACGCAGCGGCTGAGCCGGCTGGTGGGGCCGTCGCGGGCCAAGGACCTGATCTTCACCGGGCGGATGGTCGGGGCCCGGGAGGCGCTGGAGATCGGCCTGGTCGACGAGGTCGTCGCCCCCGACGAGGTCTACGCGGCCGCGCGCCGGTGGGCGGAGAAGTTCGCGAACGGGCCGGCGGTGGCGCTGGCCGCGGCCAAGAAGGCCATCGACGGCGGGCTGGACGTGGACCTGCGCACCGGGCTCGACCTGGAGGCGGAGGTGTTCGCGGCGCTGTTCGCCACCGACGACCGCCGCATCGGCATGGACTCGTTCGTCGCCAACGGGCCCGGCAAGGCCGAGTTCACCGGCCGCTAGCGCGGCTACACCGCGAGCAGGCCCAGGTACGCCAGGCCCAGGACGCCGCGGTAGCCGCCGAAGTAGCCCGCCCGTTGCCGCGCGGCCCGGGCGCGGACCTCGTCCGCGTCCGGGTGGTCGGGCGCGTGCGCGGCCAACCAGCGCGCGTACCGGGCGCTGAAGCCGGACTCGAACTCGTCCCACTCGTCGAGGCTCGCCTCGTGCACCGCCAGCGGGGCGAAGCCGTGCGCGGTCGCGAGGTCGACGAGCCCGGCCAGCGGCAGGAACTCGTCGAGCCGCCCGGCCAGCGGGGCGGCGGCGGCCTCGGTGGGCGGGCGCGACCAGATGCCCTCCCCGTAGAGGACCCGCCCGCCGCGCGGCACCGCGTCGCGCAGGGCGGTGAGCGCGGCGGCGTAGTCCAGGGGCTCGGCGTCGGACACCGGCGCCCCCCACACCTGACTGGCGCCGATGCAGATGACGGCGTCGACCGGCTCGTCGAGCGGGGTCGAGGCGTCGGCGCACCGCAGGTCGACGCGCTCGGCCAGGCCGCGCCGCTCGGCGAGCACGCGCCCGTGGGCGATCGCCGCGGCGTCGGTGTCGATGCCGATCCCGCGCGCGTCGGGGGCGGCGACGAGCACCCGCAGCAGCAGTTCGGCCCAGCCGCAGCCGATGTCGGCGACGGTGCCGCGCAGGTCGTGGGCCAGGAACCCGACCAGCCGGGCCGCGCGCTCCGGCGACAGCGGGGCCATGAACGTGAGGTCGTCGTGCGGCGGCGGCAGGTCGATCGGCACGGCCTCGAAACCTGGCCGATGACCGCGGGGTCGGCAACCGGTTACTCATTAGGGTCCTCCCCCATGAGCACGGACCCGGCCCCGCGCCCGCACGCCACGGCCGAGGAGGTGGCGGCCGCCCGGCACGACCGCAAGCTGGCCAACGTCCTGTACCACGACTGGGAGGCCGACTCCTACGACGACAAGTGGTCCATCTCCTACGACGAGCGCTGCATCAGCTACGCGACCGGGCGTTTCCGGCATGCCGCCGGGGACGCCGACTGGCCCTACGACCACGTCCTGGAGCTGGGCTGCGGCACCGGGTTCTTCCTGCTGAACCTGATGCAGGCGGGCCTGGCGGCGAAGGGCTCGGTGACCGACCTGTCGCCGGGGATGGTGCGGGCCGCGCTGCGCAACGCCGAGGGCCTCGGCCTGGACGTCGACGGCCGGGTGGCCGACGCCGAGCGCCTGCCCTACGACGACGCCACGTTCGACTGCGTCGTCGGGCACGCCGTGCTGCACCACATCCCCGACCTCGACACGGCGTTCCGCGAGGTGCTGCGGGTGCTCAAGCCGGGTGGGCGGTTCGTGTTCGCGGGCGAGCCCACCCGGATCGGCGACCGCTACGCCCGCACGCTCGGCGCCTGGACGTGGAAGGCGGCCACCACGGTGACGAAGCTGCCGCCGCTACGGGGCTGGCGGCGGCCCCGGGAGGAGCTCGACGAGTCGTCGCGGGCGGCGGCGCTGGAGGCCGTCGTCGACGTCCACACGTTCGACCCCGCCGAGCTGGAGCGCATCGCCCGCGCCGCCGGGGCGCCCGACGCCCGCGTCGTCACCGAGGAGTTCAGCGCGGCGATGCTGGGGTGGCCGGTGCGCACGTTCGAGGCCGCGGTGCCGCCGGGAAAGCTGGGCCTGCGGTGGGCGATGTTCGCCTATCGCAGCTGGTTGGGGCTGTCCTGGGTGGACCGAACGGTGCTGTCGCGGGTGGTCCCGCGCGAGTGGTTCTACAACGCCGTGATCACCGGGACGCGCCCGGCGTGACGGGTTCGCGTCAACCGGCGTAGTCCTACCGATCCACGGCGCGGTCCGACCAGCCACTATGGGGGCGTGAGCGCACCGACCACCGCCTCCGTCCCCGGCATGCCGTCCGCCGTCGACATGCAGCGGCCCGTCGAACCGCTGTGGCGGGGCATGCTCGTCTACCGCACCCTCACGCTGATCAGCGTGGCCGCCGTGCTGGTGTGGCGCCTGCAGGAGTTCGCATCGCCCCCCGGCGCGGTGGCCGTGCTGGTGGCGATGGCGGGCTGGACCCTGCTCACCGGCATCTGGTACATCACCGGCCGCCCCGAACGGCGCCTCGTCGCCCTCGCCGACGTGCTGGTCACGGTGGCCGTGATGGCCACGACGCCGCTGGTCCAGTCGCCCCAGCAGCTGGCCGCCGACGCCCCGGTGATGGGCTCGATCTGGACCTCCGGCGCCGTGCTGGCGTGCGCGCTGGCGTTCGGGGTGCGCGGTGGCGCGCTGTCGGCCGTCGTGGTGTCGGCGGCGCTGGTGGCCTTCCAGGCCCGGATGGAGACCGAGCTGGGCGACATCCAGCTGATGATCCTGGCCGGGCTCACGATCGGCTACGCGGCGACCATCCTGCGCCGCTCCGGCGAGCGGCTGCGCGAGGCGATCACGGCCGAGGCGGCCATGGCCGAGCGCGACCGGCTCGCCCGCGAGGTGCACGACGGCGTCCTGCAGGTCCTGGGCTACGTCAAGCGGCGCGGCACCGAGGTCGGCGGGGTGGCCGGCGAGCTGGGCCGGCTGGCCGGCGAGCAGGAGTTCACCCTGCGCACGCTGCTGACCACCGGGCCGGTGATGACCGACGCCCACGGCCGGCGCGACCTGGCCGCCGCGCTGCGCATGCTGAGCACCTCGCGGATCAGCGTGTCCACCCCGGCGACCAAGGTGGAGCTGCCGGCCAGGGTGGTCGACGAGCTCGTCGGCGTGGTCGGCGCGGCGCTGGCGAACGTGGCCCTGCACGTCGGGCCGGCCGCCCCGGCCTGGGTGCTGCTGGAGGACCTCGGCCACGGCGTGGAGATCAGCGTCCGCGACGAGGGCCCCGGCATCCCGCCCGGCCGGCTGGAGGCCGCGGCCTCCGAGGGCCGCCTCGGGGTGGCCAAGTCCATGCGCGGCAGGGTGCTGGACCTGGGTGGCACGATCTCCTGCGACACCGCGCCCGGGCGCGGCACGGACTGGGTCATCAGGGTTCCACGGGCGGGAGTGGCACGGAATGAGCGAACAGTCGTCCAGCGGCGCTGACGCGATCACCGTGATGGTCGTCGACGACCATCCGATGTGGCGCGAGGGAGTGGCGCGCGACCTCGCCGAACGAGGGCTGGACGTGGTGGCCACCGCGCCGGACGCCGACGCCGCGGTGCGGATCGCGCAGGCCGTGCGCCCGCGCGTCGTGCTCATGGACCTCAACCTGGGCGCCCGCTCCGGCGTGCACGCCACCGAGGCCATCCTGGACAAGCTGCCCGACACGAAGGTGCTGGTGCTCTCGGCCAGCGGCGAGCACGCCGACGTGCTGCAGGCGGTCAAGGCAGGCGCCACCGGCTACCTGGTCAAGTCGGCCAGCGTGCAGGAGCTGATCGACGCCGTGCGCCGCACGGCCGAGGGCTACCCGGTGTTCACCCCCGGCCTGGCCGGGCTGGTGCTGGGCGAGTACCGCAGGCTCGCCGACGAGCCCGTCGGGCCGGCCGGCGCCGCCCCGGTGCTCACCGAGCGGGAGACCGACGTGCTGCGGCTGGTGGCCAAGGGCCTGACGGCCAAGCAGATCGGGGAGCGGCTGGTCGTCTCGCACCGCACCGTCGAGAGCCACGTGCAGAACACCCTGCGCAAGCTGCAGCTGCACAACCGGGCCCAGCTGGTGCGCTACGCCATCGAGCAGGGCCTGGCCGACGACTAGGGCGACCGCCACTGTCCACGGCTGAACGGGTGAGGGTCGTGTCCCGGGCCGGGCGACTTGGCAGTATCGCCGGTATGGGGGACTGCCGTCTGCTGCTGGTCGCCGGGGCGTCCGACGGCGCCGCCGGTGGCGCCGTCGCCGCGCTGACGTCCGCCGGCCTGGAGCCAGAGCGCCGGGCCACGACACCGGACGAGGCGGCCGCGGCCGTCGTCGCCGACCCGCCCGACCTGGTCGTCGTCGCGCTGGCGGCCGGGCCGGCCGCGGTGGCCGCGGTGGTGGAGGCCGGACCGGAGGTGCCGGTGCTGGTGCTGGTCGGGCAGGTCGAGCCGGACGCCGAGCGGCACGCCGCGGTGCTGGCCGCGGTCGGGGCGGGCGCCACCAGCGTCGTGCTGGAGCCCGGCGAGCTGGCCGACGCGGCGCTGCGCACGGTGGCGGGCGCGGCGGTGTTCAGCCCCGGGCTGGCCGAGCTGGTGCTGCAGTCGGTCAGCTCGCCCGACGCCGACGCGGCCGCCCGGCTCACCGACCGCGAGTCCGACGTCCTGCGCCTCATCGTCGACGGCCTGACCGCCAAGCAGATCGCCGCCCGACTGGTGCTCTCGCAGCGCACGGTGGAGAACCACGTCCAGAACATGCTGCGCAAGCTCCGCCTGACCGGGCGCGCCGCACTTGTCCGCTACGCCATCGAGAACGGTCTGGCCTAGTCCGCGCGCCCGGGCTGCACCAGCCCCGACTCGTAGGCGATCACGACCAGCCGCGAGCGGTCGCGGGCGCCGAGCTTGGCCAGCAGCCTGCTGACGTAGGTCCGCGCGGTGGCCGGGCTCAGGTGCAGGCTCGCGCCGATCTCGGCGTTGGACTCGCCGAGCCCGACCCGGCGCAGCACGTCGCGCTCCCGCCCGGTGAGCCCGTCGAGCAGGTCGGGCCGGGGGGAGCGGTGCAGCCGGGCGGCCAGCTCGGCCATGATCCGCCCGGTGATCGCCGGGTCCAGCAGGGAGTCGCCCGCGGCGACGGTGCGCAGGGCCCGGCGCAGGTCGACGGGCGCGATGTCCTTGAGCAGGTAGCCGGCCGCGCCGGCGCGGACCGCGCGCCGGATGTCCTCGTCGTCGTCGAAGGTCGTCAGCACCACGACGCGCACGCCGGCCAGCGCCGGGTCGGCGACGATCGCGGCGGTGGCGTCGAGCCCGTCCATGACGGGCATGCGGATGTCCATCAGCACCACGTCGGGCCGGAACTGGCGCACGACGCCGAGCCCGGCGCGCCCGTCGGCGGCCTCCGCGACGACGCTGATGTCGCCCTCGTGCTCGGCGAGCATCCGCAGTCCGGCGCGCACGACCTCCTGGTCGTCGACCAGCACGACCCGGATCACCGGGTCACCCCGACCGGGATGCGCGCGTGCACGGCGAAGCCGGGGCCCGAGCGGGTGCGCAGGACGCCGCCGAGCAGCCGCACCCGCTCGCCCATGCCCGTCAGCCCGTGCCCGGCGCCCGCCGCCGCGGCGCCGCGGCCGTCGTCGGCGACGGTCAGGTGCAACTCGTCGCCGCGCAGCCGGGCGCGCACGCGCGCCCGCCGTGCGCCGGAGTGGCGGACCACGTTGGTGAGGGCCTCCTGCAGCACCCGGTACGCGGCGGCGTCGACGGGCGGGGGCAGCGCGGCCGGGTCGACGTCGACCAGGGCGGTCACCTCGATCCCGGCCTCCCGGACGGGGGCGACGAGGTCGGGCAGCGCGGCCAGGGACAGCACCGACGGGCCGGTCGCGGGCTCCGGCCCGGCCGCGGCGCGCAGCACGCGGACCATCGACCGCACGTCGCGCAGGGTCCGGCCGGCGGCCTCGCGGATCTGCTCGACCGACGCCGTGGCCTTCGGGTGCCCCGGGCCGATCGCCTCCGCCGCCGCCGCGGCGTGCAGCGAGATCACCGCCATCGTGTGCCCGACGGTGTCGTGCAGGTCGCGCGAGATGCGCTCGCGCTCGCGCCGCATCCGCGCCTCGGCCTCCCGCTCGACGGCCTGCGCGGTCAGCCGGGCGATCTCGGCCTGCTGGGCGGCCTGGATCCGGCGCCCGCGCAGGCTGTAGCCCAGCGCGGTGGCCGCGGCGATCAGCGCGACGTTCGACACCGCCTCGTAGCCCAGCAGCAGCCCGACCGGCGTGCCCTCCTCGAGCCGGAACACGATCGAGACGGCCAGCGCGACCGCCCCGGCCCCGAGCGCCCAGCCGGCCCGACCGGCGTCGGCCGCGGAGAACAACGCGGCCGCCACCGGCAGCGCGACGCCGATCGGCGGGTACTCGAACGTGTAGTACGCGAACATCGCCAGCACGGTCAGGCAGAGCACGGCGCGCGGGGCGCGCCGCCGCCACGGCACGAGCGCGCCGAAACCGAGCGCGAACAGGTAGGCGACGACGTCGGGCGGCCGGTCGCCGCCCTGGTCGGCGGCGATGATCAGCGCGATGGCCATGGCGACGGCCGCGCCGAACAGCGCGTCGACGACCAGCGGCGGCACCCGGTCGCCGTCGGTCGTCGCAGCAGCACCCATGCGACGAGGCTAAAGGGGACGGCCGAGTGCCGACACCGACCTGGCGCAGCGACCGGTGTCGCTCCCGGACGTACGCCGCGCTCGTGGCGACGCGATCGACGTCGAGAGCGTCGACCGATCCGCCGGGCGCCCGGCCGCTCCTAGCGTCGTCGGCATGGAGACGCTCAGGGAGCTGCACTGGCCGCTCGTGCTCGGGCTGGGGGCGCTCGCGCTGGTGCGGCCGCTCGTCCGGATCGTCGGCGGGCAGGCCGGGATCGACGAGCCGCCTGCGGTCGCCGTCGCCGTCACGCTGGCGATATCGCTGGTCTGGATCGCCGTGGTCGGGCTGACCAGGGTCGCCCACCCGCTGCTGACCCTTGTCATGGTCGGCCTCACCTACGCCGTGCTGTCGATGCTGCTCGCCGCCGTGCTGTCGCCGCTGCTCACCGGGCGGGCACAGGGGCCGCTGGCCACCCCGGTCGCGATCGTGCCCGTCCTGCTGACGAACGCGGTGTGGGGCGCAGCGGCCGGGCTCCTCGCGCTGGTGCTGCGCCGGCTGCGCTCGGGATGAGTCAGCCCAGCGTGCGCAGCCGGGCCAGGATCTCGCCCAGCACGGCCGGCGGGTCGACGTCGGTCGCCACCTCGACGACCGCCCCGTCGCCCGGCGGGCCGGCCACGGTGGCGCCGCGGGCCGGGCCCAGGTCGCAGGCCACGTCGATGTGCAGCGGCGTGGTGGTGAGGGTGCCGGGCGCCATCGCCTCCAGCACGGCCACGGCGTCGTGCACGGCCACCGCGTCGCGGTCGTAGCGGGCCCGGAACGCCGCCCGGTAGTGCCCGATCACCTCGTGGAGCTCGTGCCCGCGCCGGCCCGCCGCGGCGAGCTCGGCCAACCACGGCGGCTCGGCCGGGCAGCGCAGGGTGATGTCGAGCGGGACCACCGTCACCGCCACCTCGGTCTGGGTGAGCACGCGGTGCGCGGCCTCGGGGTCGCAGTGCACGTTGAACTCCGCCACGCCCGAGGTGTTGCCCGCGCCGAGCGCGCCGCCCATCACCACGATCCGCGCGATCCGGTCGGCGAGCTCGGGGTGCACGGCCAGCAGCAGGGCCACGTTCGTCAGCGGCCCGATCGCGGCGATCGTGACCGGCTCGTCGGCGGCGCGCAGCACGTCCGCGGCCAGCCCGACGGCACCGCGCGGGTCGGGCCGCCGGCCGGGCGCGGGCA
>NZ_JAHDTH010000073.1 GCF_018531445.1 Pseudonocardia lacus | reverse complement strand
CTACAGCGGCCCGACGGAGAGCGGCCAGGCGGCCACCCGCGGCGGCGGTGCCGGCCGCGCCGCGCAGCAGGCCGGCGCGGAGGGCGGCGGGCGCAAGGCGACGAGCGAGCCGTCGCGCAACCGGCCCTGCCCGTGCGGGTCGGGCCGCAAGTACAAGCAGTGCCACGGCTCACCCACCGCCGCCCGTCCATAAGCACGACGAGTTGTGGATCACCGGGCGGGCGGGGGTGTTCGTGTTCCTCGCATCGCTGGGGTGGTCGTCGCAGCCCGCCGGCGCGTTGCAAGGACCCGGCCAGGTCTGTGACATGCCCGTCTGGTCTGCGAGGTGCGGCCCTCGTCGATCGAGGGTCGCCCGCTGCGTAGGAGCCGCGCCGGAGGCGGCCCGCCACAGGTGCCCGCCGAACAACCCCGTCAGCCGAGCCGGACGGCGGTCCACCGCCACCCACGCCCACCCCGTTCGAACCGGGCCGCGAGCGCGCGGACCCGGCCCTCGACCGTGCACACCGCGGCCACCTCGGCCACGTCCGGAGCCGGGAGGCACACCCGCATGCGGCCGAGGCGGGTGGGCGTGCCGCGGCGGAGCGCCTGGCGGGCGGCCCGCCAGTAGCGCAGGACGTCCGGGGTGGCGATCGGGTCGAGGTGGGCCGGGGGGCGCCGGCCGTCGAGGACCTCGACGGCGACCCGCAGCACCGGGACGAGCTCGCGGTGGGCGGCGACGGACTGGGCCGTCGTGATGATGTCCTCGGCGGGCACCGCGGGCAGGGGCGGCGGCAGGGGCGGGGAGGAGAGCGCTTCGCCGGGCTCGGGCTCGTAGCGGGCCGGGCGGAGGTGCACCGCGGCGGGCGCGACCGGTGGGGTGAGCAGCGGCGGGTCCTGCAGCACGGTCATGCGGAGACGGTGCGCCGCGAGGGGGCGCCGCGGCGGGAGTTCCCGTTCGTACGTGGGCATACGGTACGGCGACGTACGGTGTCGCCGTGGCCGATGTGGACGATCCGACCGGGCTCGGGTGGGAGGTGCTGCTGCCGCGCGTCGGCGACGCGGTCGCCCGTTGCCACCGGGCGCTGCTGGCCGAGCACGGCCTGAGCCCGACCGCGCTCGTCCTGCTCACCGAGCTCGACCGCCGCGGCGGGCTCTCGCACCGGGAGCTGGCCGCGCGCCTCGGGCGCACCCCGGCCACGCTCACCCCGGTCGTCGACGCGCTCGAACGCGCCGGCGACGTCGGACGCGCGCGGGACGCCCGGGATCGGCGGGTCGTGCGGCTCTCGCTCACCGACGAGGGGCGCGAGCGGCTGCGCCGGGCCACGGCGGCGGTGGCGGCGCGGCTGCCGTCGCGGTTGCCGGCACCGCGGCCCGAGCACGTCGGACCCGTGCGCGACTACCTCGTCTCGGTGCTCGTCGCGCTGCGCGACCCGGTGGACCCTTGATCGTCGACGGCGCCCGGGTAGCGTCGGGTCGGTGCGGCGTGCGCTGGTGATGGACTACGCGGGGGTCCTCGACAGGGGCCCCGACCTGCTCGACCTCGTCCGCAGAGCGCGCGCGGCCGGGGTGCCGACGGCGCTGGTCACCGACGCCCCCGCTGTCCCCGACGACTGCGCCGAGCTGTTCGACGTGCTCGTGCTCGGCTCGGCGATCGGGGTGCGCAAGCCCGATCCGGAGGTCTACCGGCGGGTCGCGCGGATGCTCGGGCGGGCGCCGGGGGAGTGCGTCGTCGTCGACGACAGCCCGCGCAACATCCGCGGGGCCCGCACCGCGGGCGCCGTCGCCGTGCACCACCAGCGCGACTCCAGCACCGTCACCGACGTCGAGATCCTGCTCGACCTGCCGGCGGCGTGAGCACCGTTACCCGGCGGCGGCCGGACCTTGATCCGCCACCACCGGTCGATTACAACGTTACCCATGGGTAACGTGCGGTACCAGCTCGGCGACGACGGCGTCGCCACCATCGCCATGGACGACGGCAAGGTCAACGCGCTGTCCCCGGGCATGCTCGGCGAGGTCGGTGCCGCGCTCGACGAGGCGGAGGCGGCGGGCGCCGGTGCAGTGCTGCTCACCGGCCGGGAGGGCATCTTCTCCGGCGGGTTCGACCTGCGGATCATCCGCGGCGGCGACGCGCCGGCCGCGATGGGGATGGTCCGGGCCGGCTTCGAGCTGGCCGAGCGCGTGCTGTCGTTCCCGCGGCCGGTGGTGGTCGCCTCGCCGGGGCACGCCGTCGCGATGGGGGTGTTCCTGCTGCTGTCCGCCGACGTGCGGCTCGGGGCCGCGGTGCCGTCGCGCTACTCGGCCAACGAGGTGGCCATCGGCCTCACCGTCCCGAACACCGGGCTGGCGCTGCTGCGCTACCGGCTCACGCCGTCGGAGGCCGACCGCGCCGCCGTACTGGCCCATCCCTACGGCCCGGAGGAGGCCAGGGCCGCCGGGTTCCTGCACGAGGTCGTCGAGCCGGGGGCGCTGCTGGCGACCGCCCGCGAGCGGGCCGCCGCCGCGGTGAGCGACCTGGACGCCGAGGGGCACCGGGTGACCAAGCTGCGCGCCCGCGAGCGCGTGCTCGGCGAGCTGCGCGCCGGCATCGCCGAGATCGGCTGACCGTCGAGAACGACGTTGTCGTGATCAACAGGCCGGAATGATCACGACAACGTCGTTCTCGACGGGAAGTGCGGGGCTCAGGCGGGCGGCGCGGCGGGGGGAGCGGCGGGGGGAGCGGCGGGGCGGGTGGTGTCGCCCTTGCCGGTGAACTCCTGGGCCTTGTCGACGGCCTGGTCGATCTGCGCGTCGTGGCCGGTCACCTTCGACTTGGCGAACTCGCCCACCTTGTCCAGCGCCTGGTCGACCTGCTCGTCGTGCTGGTCGATGAAGCCCTTTGCCTTGTTGATGAAGTCCATGCGCACACCCTGGCACCCCCGCCGCCGGACACGCCAGGGCGCCCCTCGCCCGTTCGGCTGATGCCGGCGGGCGAAGGGCGCAGCGGATGTGGTCTGCTCAGGCGGGCGGAGGCGGGGGCTGCTCGTCCTGGCGGGTGGTGTCGCGCCCGCCAGTGAACTCCTGCGCACGGTCGACGCCCTGGTCGATGTGCTCCTCGTGGCCGGCGAACCGGCCCTTGGCGGCCTCGCCGCCCTTGTCGAGGGCCTGGTCCACCTTGTCGTCGTGCTGGTCGAGGAACTGCTTGGCCTGGTTGAAGTCCACCATGGCCCGGGGGTCCCCGTGGACCGCGGACCCCACGCGTCAGTTCACCCGTTCGGACGCAGACGCACGTGCGAAGGGCGCAGCTCGTCGACGCTGTTGACCCCGAGGAGCTGCATGGTGCGCACGATCTCGCCGGCCAGGATCTGCACCGACTTGGCCACCCCGGTGCGGCCCCCGGCCATGAGCCCGTAGAGGTAGGCGCGGCCGATGAGCGCGGCGCGGGCGCCCAGCGCGACCGCCGCCACGATGTCGGCGCCGTGGGTGATGCCGGTGTCGACCAGCACCTCGGCCCGGTCGCCGACCTCCTCGACCACCGGCTGCACCAGCTCCAGCGGGATCGGCGCGCGGTCGAGCTGGCGGCCGCCGTGGTTGGACAGCAGCACCGCGTCGGCGCCCGCGTCGACGACCCGGCGCGCGTCCTCGACGCTCTGGATGCCCTTGACCACCAGCTTCCCGTTCCACACCGAACGCAGCCACTCGACGTCGGCCATGGTCAGCGCGGGGTCGAAGACCCGGTTGATCAGGTCGGCGACGGTGCCGTCGGTGGACTCCAGGCTGGCGAACTTCAGCGGCTCGGTGGTCAGGAAGTCGAACCACCAGTTGGGGTGCAGCGCGCCGTCCAGGAACGTCTTCAGCGTCAGCTGCGGCGGGATGGTCAGGCCGTTGCGCACGTCGCGCAGCCGGGCCCCGCCGACGGGCGTGTCGACGGTCAGCATCAGCGTGTCGTAGCCGGCCGCCGCGGCCCGCTCGACGAGGTCCTTGCCCGGGGCGCGGTCGCGCCACAGGTAGAGCTGGAACCACTTGCGGGTGCCCGGGGCGGCCTCCGCGACGTCCTCGATGGTCGTGGTGCCCATCGTCGAGAGCGTGTACGGGATGCCGACCTCGCCGGCCACCGACGCCACCGCCGCCTCGCCCTCGGTGTGCATCATCCGCGTGAAGCCGGTCGGCGCGAAGGCGAACGGCAGCGTGGAGCGCCGGCCGAGGATGTCGCGGCCGGTGTCGACGTCCGAGACGTCGCGCAGCACCGTCGGGGAGAACTCCACCCGGGCGAACGCGGCGCGGGCCCGGTTGAGCGAGAGCTCGCCGTCGGCGGCGCCGTCGGTGTAGTCGAAGACGGCCCGCGGGGTGCGCCGGCGCGCGATGCGGCGCAGGTCGGCGATGCTGCCCGCGTGCCGCAGCCGCCGCTCGGCGCCATCGCGGATGAACGGTGCCGGTCGCAGCAGCGGCGCCAGCTCTGACGGACGGGGTACCCGACGCTTCACCACCCGTTCACCCTAGGCCGCTCTCGCGCCGGAAGGGCACTGTCAGCGGCGGCGGTAGAGCTCGAAGGCGGCGACGGCGGCGGCGCTGGCGACGTTGAGGGACTCGACGCCGCCGAGCATGGGGATGGCGAGGGTGCCGTCGAGCTCGTCGCGGACGGCGGGGGACAGGCCGTCGGTCTCGTTGCCCAGGACGAGGGCCACCCGGTCGGGGAGGTCGGCGTCGAGCAGCGAGTCCCCGCCGGCGGCCAGGCCGTACACGCCGAACCCGGCGTCGCGCAGCTCCGCGCAGCCCTCCTCGGCCGTCGACGCGCGCAGCACCGGCGCCTTGAACGCCACCCCGGCCGAGGCCTTGACGACCAGCGGGTCGATGGAGGGGACCCCGCGGCGGGGCAGGAGCACGCCGTCGAGCCCGGCGGCGGTGGCGCTGCGCAGGATCATCCCGACGTTGGCCGGGTTTGTGACGCGGTCGAGCACCAGCACCGAGGCGGGGCCGACGAGGTCGTCGATGAAGTCGCGGACCGGCGCCATCCGCGGGGCGACGACGTCGGCGAGCACGCCCTGGTCGTGGCGGCCGTTGCCGGCCAGCACCTTCACCCGGTGGGCGCTGGCGCGCTGCACGGGGACGCCGCGGTCGCGCGCGGCGGCCAGGATGGCCCGCACGGGCTCGCCGCGCAGCCCTTCGGCGAGGATCACCTTGTCGACGGTCAGGTCGATGTCGTCGAGGGCCTCGAGGACCGGCTTGCGCCCGTACACCGTGATGAAGGTGTCCTTCGGGGAGCGCTCGCCGGGCATCGGGCAACTATAGGAGCGGCGGCGCCAGCACCGGCGCCGGTGCCCCGACCGCTCCTAGGATCGGGGCATGCCACCGCGGCTCTCCGCCCTCGACGCCTCGTTCCTGTACCTGGAGTCCCCGACCACACCCATGCACGTCGGCGCGGTGTCGATCTTCCGGCGGCCGCGGGCCGGCTTCGACTACGACCGGCTCGTCGAGCTGGTCGACCAGCGCATCCCGCTCGTGCCGCGGTACCGGCAGAAGGTCCGGTACGTGCCGGGCAACCTGGCCCGTCCGGTGTGGATCGACGACCCCGACTTCGACGTCGCCTACCACGTGCGGCGCTCGGCGCTGCCCAAGCCGGGCTCGGACGAGCAGCTCACCGAGCTGGTCGCGCGGCTGATGTCGCGCCCGCTCGACCACACCCGCCCGCTGTGGGAGATGTACCTGGTCGAGGGGCTGGCCCGGGGCCGGACCGCGGTGGTCACCAAGACCCACCAGGCGATGGTCGACGGCATCAGCGCGATCGACATCGGCCAGGTCATCCTGGACGTCTCGGCGCAGCCGCGCGCGGTGCCCGACGAGCTGTGGATGCCGCGCCCGGAGCCGAGCGCGGCGCAGCTGCTGCTGGAGGCGTTCACCGAGGCCGTCGCCCGGCCCGCCGAGGTCGTCGACAACGCCCGCGTCGCGGCGGGCGACGCGATGGCCACGGTCAACAAGGTCGCCGGGGCGTTCGGCCAGCTGTTCACGATGGCCCGCACCGCGTCGCGGCCCGCCCCGGGCACCCCGCTCAACGTCGACATCTCCACGCAGCGCCGGTTCGCGATCGCGCGCACCGAGCTGGAGAGCTACCGCAAGATCCGCACCGCGCACGGCTGCAGCGTCAACGACGTCGTGCTCAGCGTGGTGTCCGGCGCCCTGCGCAACTGGCTGCTCTCGCGGGGGGAGCCGGTGGGGCCGTCGTCGAGGCTGCGGGCGATGGTGCCGCTGTCGGTGCGCGGCGAGGCCGACGTGCCCAGCTCGGCCACGTCCGGCACGCTGGGCAACCGGGTCTCGTCGTTCATCGTCGACCTGCCGGTCGGCGAGCCGAGCCCGGTGGTGCGGCTGCACCACGTCACGCACGCGATGCGCGAGCACACGTCCGGCGGGCAGTCGGTCGGGGCCGACACCCTGGTCCGGATCGGCGGCTTCGCACCGCCTACCCTGCACGCGTTGGGGGCCAGGGCGGCGAGCGGGATCTCCAAGCGGATCTTCAACGTGGTGGTGACGAACGTCCCGGGCCCGCAGTTCCCGCTGTACGCGGCGGGGGCGCGGATGCTGGAGATGTTCCCGGTGGTCCCGCTGGCCAAGGGGCAGGCGCTGGCCATCGGGCTGACGTCCTACGACGGCGGGGTGTTCTACGGCTTCAACGGCGACCGCGACGCCATGTCCGACGTGGACGTGCTGGCCGGCATGGTCGACGAGGCGCTCGACGAGCTGCTCGCCACCGTCGGGTGATCGAGCGGGTGAGGGGAACCTGATGCGGGTGTACGTTCCGGCGACCTGGCCGATGCTGCGCACGATGGTCAAGAACGGGGTGCTGGAGCCGATCGGGGGCACCGCCTTCGCGCTGACGCCGAAGCTGCGCGAGTCCTACACCAGCGGCGACGACGAGGAGTTGGAGTACGCCGCGATGAACGAGGCGGCGCGGGCGTCGCTGCGGCTGCTGTCGGTGGAGTTCGGGCTGGGCGAGGACGAGACCACCCCGGCGCGCCGGGTCGTCGTCGCGGCCGACCTGGAGGACGTCACCGTCCGCCCCGATCTCGACGACGGCGCCGTGCGGATCTCCGGCGGGGTGCCGATGGAGAAGATCGCCTCGGTGCACGTCGACACGGAGGACGCGGTCTACGCGGTGCGGCAGGCCTCGGCCGCGGTGGACGCGGCCGACATGGGCGACCTGGACGCGGAGTTCCTGGTCGGCGAGGCCGAGGACCACGAGCTGGCCTGGTACGACCCGTCCGAGGTGGCGTTCCTGGTCGATATGGCACCCTGACGGCTGTGGCGGACGCACCGGCAGTGGTCCTGGTCGTGGCGCTGTTCGCGGTGTTCCTGGTGGGGTTGCCGCTGGTCGCCGCGCGCGCCCGCCGCCGCGGCACCGGCGGCGGCGACCTGTTCCAGCCGTTCGAGGACCTGTGGCACCCGGCAGCCCGCCGCGCGCTCGTCGAGGTGCACGCCCAGGACGAGCAGACCGACGCCCCGCTGCCCGGGGACCCGCCGTTCAGGGTGTGAGCCTCACCCCCGCCCGCGCCGGTCGCGCCCGCCCCAGAACAGCGCGCCGGCCGCGGGGATCAGCAGGAAGAACACCCACTGCCGGGTGAGCAGGAACAGCGCCACCGCGACGAACGGGGCCACCGCGACGATCCGCGGGCCCCACTCGTCGACGAAGCCGCGCGGCCGCGCGACCTCCCCACCGGGCGGAACCGCGGGCAGGGCGGCGGTCGGCGGCAACGGCTCCTGATCGGGCAGCTGCGGGTGCGGCGCGGGCAGGTCGGTGAACAGCGCGCGCAGCTCGTCGGCGGTGGTCGCGACGGCCGCGGCCGCCGAGCGCTCGCCGTACTCCTCGGCACCCAGCCTGCCCTGCTCGAGGTGTTCGTCGAGCGCCTTCATCGCCGATGCGCGCTCGGCGTTGCCGATCCGCAGCGGCGGTCGTCCCCCGGAGGCCCCCTCGGTCATGGGAGGAGGGTGCCACCGTCGCGGGTGTCACCACCATCGGGCGGGGCCTGCTCGCCCGGCGACCGACGCAGCGTGACGAGGATCCGGCGCAGCGCGGCCAACCGGGCGGGCCGCAGCTGCCCCTTCCCGACGAGCTCGTCGAGCGCGCACTCGGGGTCGGCGGGCGGGCCGAGGTGGCCGCACCCGCGCGGGCAGTCCTCGATGGCCGCGGCCAGGTCGTCGAACGCGGCCGGCACGTCGTCGGGGGTGACGTGGGCCAGCCCGAAGGACCGCACGCCCGGCGTGTCGACCACCCAGCCGCCGCCGCGCTCGGCCGGCAGCGGCAGCGCCAGCGCGGCGACGGTCGTGTGCCGGCCCTTGCCGACCCCCGACACCACGCCGACGGCCCGCGCCGCGTCCGGCAGGATCGCGTTGACCAGCGTCGACTTGCCCACCCCCGAGTGCCCGACGAGCGCGGACACCCGCCCGGCCAGCAGCGCGGCCAGCTCCGTCGGCGGCTGGTCGTGGCGGGTGACGAGCACCGGCAGGTCGAGGTCGCGGTACGGGGCGGCGAACACCTCGGGGTCGGCCAGGTCGGCCTTGGTCAGGCAGAGCACCGGCGACAGCCCGCCGGCGTAGGCCGCGACCAGGCAGCGGTCGACGAAGCCGGTGCGCGGCTCCGGGTCGGCCACCGCGGTGACGATCACCAGCAGCTCGGCGTTGGCCACGACGAGCCGTTCGTACGGGTCGTCGTCGTCGGCGGTGCGGCGCAGGCTCGTCGCGCGTTCCTCGACGCGCACGATCCGCGCGATGGTGTCGACCGCGCCGGACAGGTCGCCGACCAGCCCGACCCGGTCGCCGACCACGATCGGCGTGCGCCCCAGCTCCCTGGCCCGCATCGCGGTCACCGGGGGGCGGGTGCTGTCGGCGTCGGGGGCGCAGGTCCAGCGGCCGCGGTCGACAGTGGTGACCATGGCGGGCTCGGCGTCGGCGTGCTCGGGGCGGCGCTTGGTGCGCGGGCGCGAGCCGCGCCGCCCGGGCCGCACCCGGACGTCGGACTCGTCGTACTCGCGCCGGCTCACCGCGTTCCCCCGCCGGCGCTCGGTCGGCGCTGCGCGCAGGACGCCGTGTCGGGTGATCCGCTCGCTGACCCGCTCATCGCGATCCGCCTACACCGCCGCCCCCAGCGCGGTCGTCCACTTCCGGGCGAACCCGGGCATGGTCTTGCTCGTGCATTCGACGTCGTCGATCTCGACGCCGGGCACGCGCAGGCCGATGATCGCCCCGGCGGTGGCCATCCGGTGGTCGGCGTAGGCGCCCCACGCGCCGCCGTGCAGCGGCGCCGGGCGGATCTCCAGCCCGTCGGGCAGCTCGGTGACCGCGCCGCCCAGGCCGTTGATCTCGGCGGCCAGCGCGGCGAGGCGGTCGGTCTCGTGGCCGCGGATGTGGGCCACGCCGGTGATCCGCGAGGGCCCGTCGGCCAGCGCCGCGACGGCGGCGACCGTGGGCGTCAGCTCGCTGGACTCGTGCAGGTCGACGTCGATGCCGGCCAGCCGCCGCGGACCGCGGACGGTGGCGCCGTCGGCCGACACCGAGACCGCGCAGCCGGCCTGCTCCAGCACGGACAGCACGTGCGCCCCCGGCTGGGTGGAGCCGGCCGGCCAGCCGAGCACCGTCACCTCGCCGCCGGTGACCGCCGCCGCGGCCAGGAACACCGCGGCGTTGGACAGGTCGGGCTCGACGGCCCAGTCGCGCGCCCGGATCGGCCCGGGGGCCACCCGCCAGGTGTTGGGCTCGGCGTCGTCGACCTCGACGCCGGCCTCGCGCAGCATCGCGACGGTCATCTCGATGTGCGGCAGCGACGGCACCGGCTTGCCGTCGTGGTACACGGTGACGCCCTTCTCGTAACGGGCCGCCGACAGCAGCAGCCCGGACACGAACTGCGACGACGCCGACGCGTCGACGGTCACCTCGCCGCCGGCCACCGAACCCGTCCCGCGCACGGTGAACGGCAGCCCGTCGCCCTCGACGACGGCGCCGAGCCCGCGCAGCGCGTCGAGCACGGTCGCCATCGGCCGCTCCCGGGCCCGCGGGTCGCCGTCGAAGGCGACCGGACCGTCGGCCAGCGCCGCCGCAGGCGGCACGAACCGCATGACCGTGCCGGCCAGGCCGCAGTCGACCGAGCCGCCGCCGTGCGGGCCGTCGTGCGCGGCGAACGCGACCCGCTCGCCGTCGACCTCGACGGGCACGCCCAGCGCCCGCAGCGCGCCCACCATGAGCGCGGTGTCGCGGCTGGCCGGCGCGCCCGAGACCCTCGCCTCGCCGCCGGACAGCGCGGCCAGCAGCAGGGCGCGGTTGGTGACGGACTTGGAGCCGGGCACCGAGACGCGGGCGTGCACGGGACCGGTGGCGAGCGGGGCGGGCCAAGGCTCCGGCCGTGTAGGAGTCACGGCACCGATGATCCCGCACGAGCCCGGTCGGTGTCGGGGGGCCGTGCCACGATGGGTCCATGTGCGGCCGCTACGCCTCCATCAAGGCCCCCGCCGACCTCGCCGACGAGTTCCGCGCCGTCGACGCGACGCAGGGCGCCAAGACCACGGACTACAACGTCGCGCCCACCAAGCAGATCGCGGCGGTCGTCGAGCGGCACCCGCGTGACGCCGGCGGCGAGCCCGACCCGGACAGCACCGAGCGCACCGTGCGGATGCTGCGCTGGGGGCTGGTGCCGTCCTGGTCGAAGGATCCCAAGTCCGGCGCGCGGATGATCAACGCGCGGGCCGAGTCGGCGGCCGAGAAGCCGGCGTTCCGCCGGGCGCTCGCCTCGCGGCGCTGCCTCATCCCGGCCGACGGCTGGTACGAGTGGCAGCGCGGCCCCGAGCACAAGCAGCCCTACTACACGCACTACACCGACGGCAGCTCGCTGGCGCTGGCCGGGCTGTGGGAGTACTGGAAGCCGAAGGACGACCCGGAGGGCAAGTACCCCGACGGCCTGGTCACCGCGACGATCCTGACCACCGGCGCCGTCGGCGTGCTGGCCCAGGTCCACGACCGGATGCCGCTGGTCCTGCCGCCCGACGCCTGGGACGCCTGGCTCGACCCCGACACCGGCAAGGACGACGAGGCCATCACCCGGCTGCTGGCCCCGCCGTCGCCCGAGCTGGTGGCGCGGCTGGAGCTGCGCGCCATCGGGTCCGCGGTCAACAGCGTCCGCAACAACGGGCCGGAGCTGCTCGCGGAGCTGCCCGCCGAGGAGGTCCGCGAGCCGCTGCAGCTCGACCTGCTGGCCGGCCCCAACCCGCAATGACCACCGGAGGGACGACCGGGGCGACCACCGAGCCCGAGGCCGTGCCGGTCGACACCCCGCACGGGCCCGGCCGGATCACCGTCCTGGACGTCCCCGGCGCCCGCACGACGCTCCTGCTCGGGCACGGCGCCGGCGGCGGCATCACCGCCCCGGACATCGTCACCGTCGCGGGGGTGGCCGTGGCCGCGGGCGTCCGGGTCGTCCTGAACGAGCAGCCCTACCGGGTGGCGGGCCGTCGCGCCCCGGCCCCGGCCGGCCAGCTCGACACGGCCTGGCTGGCCGCGGTGGAGGTCGTCCGCGGGCGCTTCGCCGGCCGGCTGGTCACCGGTGGGCGCAGCTCGGGCGCCAGGGTGGCCTGCCGCACCGCGGCCGGGGCCGGGGCGGCCGCCGTGCTGTGCCTGGCGTTCCCGGTGCACCCGCCGGGCCGCCCGGACAAGGACCGCCTCGCCGAGCTGGCCCTGCCCACCGTGCCGGTCCTGGTCGTGCAGGGCGCGACCGACCCGTTCGGCCGCCCCGACCCGGCCCCCGGCCGCGACGTCGTCGTCCTGCGCGGCGACCACAGCCTCCGCTCCGACGTACCCGGCCTGCGCGACGCCGTGCGCGCCTGGCTCCTGCAACGCGATCTTGCCGGGGCCGGTTCGCCTGCATAGCGTGGCGTCGTTCGCGACGGAGCGGGGGAGTGCAGTGGCGGTTCAGGACGGCGAGCGGGCGCTCGTGCTCGGCGGTGGGGGCGTCGCCGGCGTCGCCTGGGAGATCGGGCTGCTGTCCGGGCTGGCCGCGCAGGGCGTCGACCTCGGCGCGGGCGAGCTGGTCGTGGGCACCTCGGCCGGCTCGATCGTCGGCGCGCTGCTGCGCACCGGCGCCGACCCGGAGGAGCTGTACGCGGCGCAGCTGGCCGAGGTGCCGGCCACCGAGCCCCGGGTCGAGTTCGACGGCGCGGCGTTCATGGCGTCGTTCGCGGAGGTCCTGGCCGGGGCGACCGGTCAGCAGGACGCGCGCGCCCGGGTCGGGTCGCTCGCGCTGCGGGCCGGCACCGCCCCGGAGGGCGACCGGCGCGAGATCATCGCCGCCCGGCTGGGCGGCGACCGGCCGTGGCCGGCCGGGCGGCTGGTGGTGACCGCGGTCGACGCCGCCGACGGCGAGTTCCGCGCCATCGACGCGGCGTCCGGCGTGGCGCTCGTGGACGCCGTCGCCGCCAGTTGCGCGGTGCCCGGCGTCTGGCCGACCGTCACCATCGACGGGCACCGCTACATGGACGGCGGCATGCGCTCGCCCACGAACGCCGACCTCGCCACCGGCTACGCGCGCGTACTGGTGGTGGCGCCGCTGCAGGGCATGCCGGGCAGCCCGCTGGGCCCCGGGCTCGACCAGGAGGTGGCGACGCTGCGCGACGCCGGCGCGCAGGTGCACGTCGTCACGGCGGATGAGGCGTCGTTGAGCGCCTTCGGTGCCAACCCGCTCGACGTCGCCACCCGGGAGCCGTCGGCCCGGGCCGGCCGCGACCAGGCGTCCCGCGAGGTCGACGCGATCCGGGCCTTCTGGACGGCCTGAGCCCCCCGAACGTCCGTCGAGAACGAACTTGTCGTGATCGTTCCGGCCTGTTGATCACGACAACTTCGTTCTCGACGGGCCGGGGGTCAGTGGGGGCGGGACCAGGTGGCGAGGGCGCGCGAGCGGGCCAGGAACGCGACACCCGTCCACAGCGCGGCCAGCACGCCGGCCCCGGTGACGAACGCCAGCGGCGCCGTGGGCGGCAGCGCCGCCCACAGCGACTGCAGCAGCGCGCACCCCGCCCCGACCGCCGCGACCAGCACCGCGCCCGGGAGCGGGCGCAGCAGGTCGGGCAGCCGCACCAGGAACGCGACGTCCACCGCCACCGCCACGGCCACCAGCACGAACGGCACCGCGGACGGCGGGAAGCCACCCCCGACCAGCGCCAGCCAGGCCACGCACCGGTAGGCCACGTACAGCGCGGCCACCACCGTGGCCGCCCACCGCCGCCCGATCATCATCCGGGCCAGCACCAGCGCGATGCCGGCCGCGGCGACCAACCACACCGGGTACACCCAGTCGGGCACGGGCAGCGCGAAGTGCAGGACCGCCGCGCGGTCGACGGGGCGCCCGATCTGGTCGGCGGCGAACTGCAGCAGGATCGGCTCCGCGTCGGGCTGCCCGCGGTCCCACGCGGCCACCGCCAGCACGCCGTACTCCTGCTGGCCGGCCGGGAACCACACGGTCTCCAGGGCGAACGCCCACAGCAGCACCAGCCCCGGCACGCGCAGCCGGCCCCGGCCGTAGAGCCACCAGCCGCGCAGCACACCGGCCAGCATGATCGCCGTGCCCAGGTAGAGCATGGCGTGCGAGAGGCTCCACGCGGTGATGTCGAGGCCGTTGACGGCGTGGTTGACCAGGTCGACGGGGACGGCGAGCAGGAACACCGCGATGCCGGCCTGCATCAGCCGCAGGGTGGGGCGGTCGACGCCGTAGCCGGTCCAGGTGTGGAAGGCGACCAGCAGGATGACCATCGCCGTGCCCACCGAGTTCAGCAGGTGCGGTGGGGCCAGGTCGTCGCGCAGCCAGCGGAAGTGCCACGACACGTCCCAGGTGGACCCGAACAGCTTCAGCGCCAGCGCCGCGACCCACAGCAGGTAGACGGCGCGCAGCAGGTCGGGCGGCAGTTCCCGGGGCGCGCTCCCGCGGGTGACCCACATCCGCCACAGGTTCCGCGCGCGTTCCGACATCGTCCCAGCCACGACGGCCATCATCGCGGTGACCGCGCGACGGCGTAAGGGACCTCCGTCACGATCTCGCACCGGCGGGAACGACACTGCGCCGGGCGGGCCCGGCGATCGGTCACTGCCAGACGGCGATCGGGGCGTAGCGCGCACCGGTCAGCCGGACGAGGTCGGCGGGGGCGAGCTCGACCTCCAGGCCGCGCCGCCCGGCGCTGCAGAACATCGTCGGCAGGGCCTGCGCCGACGAGTCGAGCACCGTGGGCAGCCGCTTCTTCTGCCCGAGCGGGGAGATCCCGCCGGCCACGTACCCGGTGGCGCGCTGGGCGGCGTCGACCTCGGCCATGCGCGCCTTCCGCCCGCCCAGCGCGGCGGCGAGCGCCTTCAGGTCGAGGCTCGTCGACACCGGTACGACGCCGACGGCCAGGCTGCCGTCGACCTCGACGACCAGCGTCTTGAACACCCGCGCCGGGTCGAGCCCGAGCAGTTCGGCGGCCTCCGGCCCGTACGCGGCCCCGCTGCCGTGGGTGTAGGCGTGCAGCGTGTGCGCGACCTTCTGCTTGCCCAGCAGCGCCGTCGCCGGGGTCCCCTTTCCTGCCACGGGCGCAGGGTAGTGCTCAGCCCGGGCCGGCCCAGAAGTCGGTGAGCACGCGCGCGCCGGCGGCGGGGTCCTGCAGCATCCACCAGTGGCCCAGGTCGGGCAGCTCCGCCACCCGGGCGCCGGCGCGTGCGGCCGTGCGCCGCCGCTGCTCGTGGGTGCCGCCGACGACGTCGGCACCGGCCAAAACGACCAGTCCCGGGCGGCGGGTGAGACCGCTGAGGTCGCGCCCGAGCCCGGCCATCACCGGCTGGGCCGCGGACCGGTAGAGCGCCAGCACCGCCCGTCCCAGCTCGGGGCCCTGGCCGTCGGCGATCTCCGCGGCCACGGCCTCGGGGAAGGCGCGGTCGAGCAGCCGGCGGTAGCGCGCCTCGCGAGTGCCGAACCCGGCCTCGACAGCCGCTTCGCCGTCCCCGGGCCGCTGCCACTGCCGGGCCAGCTCGTGCCAGGTGTAGTCCGGGTCGAAGATGCCGATGGCGTCGCTGACCCAGCTGCGGACCAGCTCCGGCCGGGCCGCCACGGCGTTGACGACGTGGCCGCCGCCCCAGTCGTGCCCGACGAGGTCGACGGGCTCGTCGAACCCGGCCAACCGCTCGACCAGCCAGTCCCGGTACTCGGTGACGGTCGCGCCGAACCCGGCCGGGAGCGGGGCGCCGAACCCGGGCGGGGACAGCCGGACCACGTCGTCGCGGCCCAGTTCCGCGACGAGCGGACCCCAGACGGCCGCGGTCTCCGGGTTGCCGTGCACGAACACCGCGGGCACGGTCACACCGCCCGCGGGGTCGTGGCCGGCAGCGCCGACTCGGCCAGGGCCCGTTCCTCGATCTCGATCATCGTTCCTCCTCGGTACGGTCCACCCGACGGTACTTACTTGTTATTTGACACGCAAGTTACTGGTACGGTTCCCCGGTGGTCACCCGCACACCCCGCCGCAGCCAGGCCGAACGCCGCGAGCAGACCGGATCCGCGCTCCTGCGGGCCGCGGCCGAGCTGGTCGTCGAGGGCGGGGTGCAGGCCCTGACGCTGGCCCGGGTCGGCGAGCGGGCCGGCTACAGCCGCGGGATCGTGACCCACCACTTCGGCTCCAAGAAGGCACTGGTCGACGCGCTGGCCCGGGCCAGCCAGGCCGGGTTCGTCCCCGACGCCCCGGACGAACCCGGCCTCGACCGGCTGCTGCACCTCGTCGACGGTTACATCGGCGCCCTCGGCGGCACCCGGACCATGAGCCGGGCCTTCCTGCTGCTCTGGGCCGAGGCGACGACCTCCGCCGACCTCGCCGAGACCTTCCGCGAGCGCGACGAGCGCTTCCGCGCCGACCTGCGGGCCGACGTGGCCGCCGGGATCGCCGCCGGCACCGTCCGCGCCGACGTCGACCCGCACGACGTCGCCGTCGCCGTCCTGGGCCAGCTGCGCGGCATCGGGCTGCAGCACCAGCTCGACCCGGCCGCCGTGCCCACCGAGCGGCTCCGCCGGGTCGTCGCCGACCAGTGGCGCCGGGCGCTCGTGCCCTCCGACCCGGCCGCGGGTGGTTGACGGGGGAATCACCCCGGTCGAGCACGCGTTGGGGCAGGACGTGATGCACGCGGTGATGGAACATCCGCGACCGACGGATGATCGGCGACCGGCAGGACGGACGGCGCCGGGGCGCGTACGCTCGGCCCGTCATCCGGTTGCCGCAGCGGTGGTGACCACCACCGAAGCCGGTCCGCGTCTGGTCCGGCGCGAGAGGAGCGCGGTGCCCGGCACCGAGCAGGCCGCCGACGCGGCACCGACCGACACGACCAGTACCGAGCTCGCCGATCGCAACGGCTCCGAGCTCGGCGGTCCCGATGCCGGGGCGGGGGTCGTCGACGAGGACCCGCGCGACAGAGCGGCGCGCTTCGAGCGCGACGCGATGCCGCTGATCGACCAGCTGTACGGCGCGGCGCTGCGGATGACCCGCAACCCCGCCGACGCGGAGGACCTGGTCCAGGAGACGTTCCTGAAGGCCTTCGCGGCCTTCGCGACGTTCAAGGCCGGCACCAACCTCAAGGCGTGGCTGTACCGGATCCTGACCAACACCTACATCAACGGCTACCGCAAGCGGCAGCGCCAGCCCCAGCAGTCGCCCACCGAGGAGATCACCGACTGGCAGATCGCCCAGGCCGGTGAGCACACCTCGCGCGGGCTGCCGTCGGCCGAGGTGGAGGCGCTCGACCGGCTCCCCGACAACGACGTGAAGGCGGCGCTGCAGCGGCTGCCCGACGACTTCCGCATGGCGGTCTACCTCGCCGACGTCGAGGGCTTCGCCTACAAGGAGATCGCCGACATCATGGGCACGCCGATCGGCACGGTGATGTCGAGGTTGCACCGCGGTCGGCGCCAACTGCGTGACATGTTGACCGACACCGCGCGCGAGCGCGGGTTCCTGCGCGGGCAGGAGGTGTCCCGATGAGCTGCGGCGACCACCACGACACGGACTGCGGCGAGGTGCTGGCCGAGGTCTGGCTGTTCCTCGACGACGAGTGCGACGAGCGGCGCCGCGCGCTGCTCACCCAGCACCTCGACGAGTGCTCGCCCTGCCTGGCCCAGTACGGCCTGGACGAGAAGCTCAAGAAGCTGCTGGCCACCAAGTGCGGCGGCGAGCACGCCCCGGACGGGCTCAAGGACCGGCTGCGCGAGAAGCTGCGCGGCGCGGTGCTGGAGCAGGCCACGCTGGCGGTGGACTCGGTCACCGTCGAGTCCGACGGCACCACGACCACCGTCGAGGTGCGGTCGTCCACCACGCGAGTCGAGCGCCACTGACGCACCCCCCGAGCGCCGCCGAGCGCCGGCCCGAAGTCCCGGCTGCGGAGTGGAGTCCCGGCCCAGGTTCAGGAAAGCCACGATACTGCCCTCAGAGGGCAGTATCGTGGCTTTCCTGAACCTGGGGGACGGCGGCGGCGACGGCGACAGCGTCGTGCCGTGCTGTGCCGTGCCGTGCCGCGGGTGCTCAGGTGTTGGGCTTCTTGCCGTGGTTGGCGCCCTTCTTGTTGCGGTCGCGACGCTTGCGTGCACGCTTGGACATGATTTCCCTCCCTCGGGCGGTCGTCGTCTGGTCTCCCCGATCCTCCCACGTGGTTGACTTGGCCCGGCACGGACGGGGAGGCAACCAGAGGTGTCCACGCTCAGCGAGCTGCTGGCCGACCACACGCGACTGACGGGCGAGGCCGTCGAGCACCTGCAGCGGGTGGTCGCCGAGTGGCAGTTGCTGGCCGACATGTCCTTCGCCGACTTCCTGCTGTGGGTGCCGCTGGTCGCCGACCGCGCCGCGGCGACCGACGGGTCCGCCGAGTTCCTGTGCGTCGCCCAGGCGCGCCCCACGACCGCCCCCACGGCCCATGCCGAGGACATGGTGGGCGCGCGGGTCACCGTCGCGGAGAACCCGCAGCTGCGCCGGGCGGTCGTGGAGGGCCGGATCTGCCGCGAGGAGGACCCGCGCTGGCACCTGGAGGTGCCGATCCGCTCGGAGACCATCCCGGTGCGCCACGGCGGCCGGGTCGTGGCCGTGCTCTCGCGCGATACGAACCTGGCGATGCCCCGGGTGCCCAGCCCGCTGGAGATCGCCTACCTGGGCTGCGCGTCCGACCTGTGCCAGATGGTCGCCGACGGCACGTTCCCGCCGCGGGCGGCCGCCGTGGGCACCAACACGAGCCCCCGCGCGGGCGACGGCCTCGTCCGGCTGGACGTGCACGGCCTGGTCGCCTACGCCAGCCCCAACGCGCTCTCCGCCTACCACCGGATGGGCCACGCCAGCGACCTCGTCGGCCTGTCGCTGGCCCACGCCACCCGCGAGCTCACCCAGGACCCGTTCGACGCCGCCGAGGTGGCCGCCCGCATCGGCGCGGCCCTGGAGGGCCGCCACTCGCTGCGGATGGAGGTCCACGCGCGTGGGGCGGTCGTGCTGGTCCGGGCGATGCCGCTGCGCCCGCGCGGCGACGCGGCCGGCGCGCTGGTGCTGGTGCGCGACGTCACCGACCTTCGCCGGCGCGACATGGCGCTGCTCAGCAAGGACGCCACCATCCGGGAGATCCACCACCGGGTGAAGAACAACCTGCAGACCGTCGCCGCGCTGCTGCGCCTGCAGGCCCGCCGCACGGCGATCCCGGAGGCCCGACGGGCGCTCGCCGAGAGCATGCGCCGGGTCAACTCGATCGCGCTCGTGCACGAGGCGCTGTCGGTGTCGGTGGCCGAGCGCGTCGACCTCGACGAGCTCGTCGACAAGGTCCTGCCCGCCATCGGCGACGGCGCCAGCGCCGAGTTCCGCGCCAAGGTCCGCCGGGAGGGCACGTTCGGCACGCTGCCCGCCGCCCTGGCCACCCCGCTCGTCCTGGTGCTCACCGAACTCGTGCACAACGCGCTGGCGCACGCGTTCGGGCCCGGGCGGGCCGGCGAGGTGGTGGTGTCGGCGCAGCGTTCCGCCGGCCACCTGGACGTCATCGTCGCCGACGACGGGCACGGCCTGCCCGACGGCTTCGCCCTGGAGACCTCCGACGGGCTCGGCCTGCAGATCGTGCGCACGCTGCTGGACTCGGAGCTGGGCTCGCAGCTGCAGGTGCGGCCGCGGCCGGGTGGGGGCACCGAGGCGGTCATCGGGCTGTCGCTGCGCGGGCGCTGAGCCCCGGCCGTTCGCGGCGGGTGGCCTCGGTGAGCGGTTCAGCGGCCGGACCGTGGCTGCCGCACGGGGTGGCCCTCGTCGGGGACCCGCCGTACGTCACAGGGGCGGACAGCGGGTCCGTGAGGAGGCCGCGCAGCGCCGGGGAGGACGCCACGGCCCGGGCAGGACGACGTGGGATCACGACCGTTCGCCGGTGCCCGCGGTGAGGTCCAGGTGAGGGGGCTGTGCGCAGGCACGGAGGAGGCGACCGGTCGGCGCTGCGGGGGCCTCGCCGGGCGGAAGAGATGGTGTCGGGCTTGAAAATCGGGGCCGTTGATCGGGCCCGATCGGGCGGGCGCTAACCTGAGCGCCGTGGCCGTGGCCCAGGTCGCAGAAGTACGGGGCCCGGCCCCTCCACCGGAGCTGCTGCTCCGCAAGCCCGGCGGAACGACCGCGGGCCCGAGGCCGGGTGGTGTCCGGCTTCGGGCCCGCGGTGGGGGAGTGTTCAGTTGCTACTTCAGGTACTGCTTCTACTGCTACTGAGATCTACAGCACGCTGAGATCTGCTGCAGGCCGTGCGAGTCAGGCGGTGCGGGCGCGGGTGCGCGCGTTGCGCCGCTTCAGAGCTCGCCGCTCGTCCTCGCTCATCCCGCCCCAGACGCCGGCGTCCTGGCCACTGTCGAGCGCCCAGGTGAGGCACTCGCTGACCACGGGGCAGCGTCGGCAGACGGTCTTGGCCTCAGCGATCTGCAGCAGCGCAGGACCGCTCGTCCCGACCGGGAAGAACAGCTCGGGGTCCTCGTCGCGGCAGATAGCGCGGTGACGCCAATCCATGGTCTCTCTGCTCCTCGTACTTGCGCGATCGGGGTCGCGCCGATCGTCTGTCACGGTGTTTCCGCGCTTGTGAATGGTTTCACGAGCACGCTCGATCTTCAAGGGTACGGGTCGATCGCGGTGAACCAGCTCACCTGTCCTTCGCAACGACCACCCGCGGCGGTTGGTTACGACTTCGCAACCACCTCGTGCGGCCGTGCGCAGAACGATCTGTCCCGGACCGCCTGCCGGAGTGGGTACCCCCCGCTCCCGCAGACCATGCGAGTGGGTCGTCGCGATCACTCGTCTGTCCGGGCTCCACCATGGGCTACTGTTTGCCCAGGTGCGAGCCCTTATCGGCCCGACGGTCCGCAAGCAGCGGTGAATGGACGCCCCAGGTCACCCACGCGGGTGACCAGCCGGGGCCGGCGCGACGAACTGCGGGTATCACACGACGACGCGTAGCGCGTCGCGGACCGCCCGGAACCGCACCTCGCGGTGCCGCCCCAGCAGATCGCCGTCCACCTGCAGCGCGACGGGCTCCGCGCAGCGGACCGTCACCGATGCAACGGCGTCCTGGCGCAGGACATTCCGCCCGCGCGGGTCGCCGCCCGGGGCGAGCATGCGGCGCAGCGTCGAGGCGATCGTCCCGGCCCCCAGGTCGCGCATGCCGAACAGGCCCAGCCCCGAGCGGATGGAGGTGCCCGGGTTGGTGCGCACCGCCCGGGAGCCGAGGTA
Source organism: Pseudonocardia lacus (assembly GCF_018531445.1). Taxonomy (GTDB): domain Bacteria; phylum Actinomycetota; class Actinomycetes; order Mycobacteriales; family Pseudonocardiaceae; genus Pseudonocardia; species Pseudonocardia lacus. The sequence continues at coordinate 13,091 of NZ_JAHDTH010000073.1, read as the reverse complement.
GGTCCAGGTGTGGGTGGTGGTGATGAACGCGAGCCGCACGTCCGGCACGGGCGCGGCCCCGGAGATCTCGACGGTCATCGAGCGCGGCCGGCGCAGCTGGTCGACGTAGTGCTTGACGGCCGTGCCGGCGTAGCGCAGCGGCGTGGCCTCCCGGCCGGCCGCGCGGGCCTCCTCGACGGCGGCGACCACCTCGGCGTCCCAGCCCAGCCCGGCGTTGAACGTGAACCAGCGGCCGCCCGGATGGCCGGCGGCCCGCGGGCGCGGCGAGGGGGTCGGCTCGACCCGGCCCAGGCCCACCAGGACGTCGCGCTGCTCGCGCAGGGCGTCGAGGATCGTCGCGGTGGCCTCCACGGGGTCGCGGGGGCTGCCCAGCGCCCTGGCGAACACGTTGGCCGAGCCCCCGGGCACCACGGCAACCGCCGGGCGGTTCCACGGACCGGCGGCCTCGGCGCCCGGGGCGTCCAGCATGCCGTTGACGACCTCGTTGACCGTGCCGTCGCCGCCGTGCACCACGACGACGTCGAACCCGTCGACCGCCGCCTCGGCCGCGGCCCGCGCCGCGTGCCCCCGGCAGGTGGTCTCCAGCACGTCCAGCTTGAGCTCGCTGCCCAGCGCCCGGGTGATGACGTCACGCCCACCGGGTGTCGTGGTGGTGGCGTTGGGGTTGACGACGAGCAGCGCGCGCACGTCGGCACACTAACGGGGGGCCCTATCCTCGCTTGCGTGAGTACGCGCCAGTCAGCGCCGCCGTGGCAGATCCGCGTCGCCGGCGTCACCGTCGGTGGCGAAGGGCTGCTCGGGATCGGGTTCGCGGTGGCGCTGGCGATCCGCTCGACCAGCTCGCCCGCGGGCGTCGGCGCGGTCCTCGGCGAGGCCGGCTACTTCACCCTGATCGGCGCCGCGCTGGTGTTCGTCGGGTTCGGGCTGGTCACCGGACGGCGCTGGGCGCGCACCCCGGCCATCGTCACGCAGCTGCTGCTGCTGCCGGTCGTCTACTCGCTGATCGGGCCGTCGCGGCAGCTGGCGATGGGCATCGTCACCGGCGTCGTCGTGGCCGCGACGTTCATGCTGCTGATCAGCGAGCGGTCGCGGGAGTGGTCGATGGGGTTCGACCTGCCCGTCGACACCGGGCGCGACCCGACCAAGGACGACCCGTCGGGCTGAGGCTCGGCCCACCATCTCCCGCAGCACCGCGAGTCCGGCCTCGACCTGCAGTCGGGCGCCCGCCGGGGCAGCGGACGGCGAAGGGCGTCACCGGCCCGGCGCCAGTGCGAGCGCGGCGGCCCGGCGCATCGCGTCGCGGACGGCGTCCGGCGGGTCGCCCCGGCGCAGGGCCGCCACGGCCGCGCTCGCCACCGCGCCCATCAGCGCGCCGACGAGCGCGGCGGCGTCGACCTCGTCGAGCTGGTCGGGGAACGCCGCGACGAGCGCGGCGGCGATGCCCTCCTGGGCCGCGAACCCCACCTGGAGCAGGCGGGCCCGCACGGCCGGGTTGTCGACGACGAGCCGGGCCCGCAGGCCGGCGGCACCGGTGCGCAGGTCGCCGCGCCACGCGTCGGTGATCATCACGTCGGCGGCGGCCGCGAGGGCCTCGGCGGGTGACGCGGCGTCGCGCAGGACGGCGGCCGCGCCGCCGCTGACCCGCTCGGTGACGTCGGCCAGCAGCACGTCCTCCTTGGTCGCGAAGTGCAGGAAGAACGTGCGGGTGCTGACGTCGGCGGCCTCGGCGATGTCGGCGACGGTCGTGCGCTCGAAGCCGCGCTCGGTGAACAGCCGGACCGCCGCGTCCACCAGTGCCTGGCGGGTGAGCTGCTTCTTGCGCTCCCGGCGCCCCTCGACCACAGCGGTGAGCTTACTGCAGCGACTATATTGCTACAGTCAATGTAGTAATGCAGTCGATGAAGTAACACGGCGAAGTGAGGGTGGCGATGGACGTGCGTGGGCGGACGGTCCTGGTGACCGGTGCGGGGCGGGGGATCGGGCGGGCCGAGGCGCTGCACCTCGCGGCGGCCGGCGCGAACGTGGTGGTCAACGACCCCGGCGTCGAGGTCGACGGGTCCGGGGGCGACGCCGCGGTGGCCGCGGCGGTCGTCGAGGAGATCCGGGCGGCCGGCGGGCGGGCCGTCGCCGACACCGGCAGCGTCGCCGTCTGGGGCGACGCCCGTGCGATGGTCGAGCGCGCGGTCGAGACCTTCGGCGACCTGCACGCCGTGGTCAACAACGCCGCCGTGGAGGCCAACCGGGGCATCGAGCGGCTCACCGAGGCCGAGTTCGACGACGTCGTGGCGGTCAAGCTGAAGGGCACCGCCGCGGTGACGCACTGGGCGGCGGCGCACTGGCGCGAGCGGCACGCCGCCGGGCAGCGCGTCGACCGCGCCATCGTCAACACGGCATCCGGCTCGGGCCTGTCCAATCCCCTGCCCGGCCATACCAACTACGCCGCGGCCAGCGCGGGCGTCGCCGCCATGACCGTCGTGCACGCGCTGGAGCTGGGCAGGCGGGGCGTGCGGGTCAACTGCGTGAGCCCGTCGATGGTCCGCACGCGGCTGACCCGCGGCGTGCCCGGCGTGGACGGGGCGCCGGCGCGCGACCCGGACGTCGTGGCCCCGCTCGTCGCCTACCTCGTCGCCGACGGGTGCCCGCTGACCGGGCAGGTGCTGTCGGTGCGCGTCGGCAGGATCACGGTGCAGCACGGCTGGTCCGCCGGGGCGCGGGCGGTCACCGACGGCCGGTGGACGGTGCCCGAGCTGGCCGCCGAGCTGCCCGCGCTCCCCCTGCCCGACCCGTTCGCCGCCCTCGCGGCCGCGCTCGGCGGGGCGCTCGGCGACGCCGGCCGCGCCCGGCTGGAGGCGATGATCGCCGCCGGCCTCGACGCCTGACCGCCGCGACTACGGCGAGGTGGCGGCCAGCGCCGCGAGCGCGTCGTCGGTGAGACGGTGCACCGTCCACTCGTCCATGCCGACCGCGCCGATGCGCCGGTAGAAGCCCAGCGCGGGCTCGTTCCAGTCGAGCACCGACCACTCCAGCCGCGCGTAGCCCCGCTCGACGCACTCGCGCGCCAGCCGGGCCAGCAGCAGCCGGCCGAAGCCGTGGCCCCGGTGCTCCGGGCGCACGTACAGGTCCTCCAGGTAGATGCCGTGCGCGCCGCGCCAGGTCGAGAAGTTCAGGAACCACAGCGCGAAGCCGACCACCTCGCCGTCGAGCTCGGCGACGAAGCCGAACAGCGCCGGGGACGGGCCGAACAGGGCGGCGTGCAGCTGCTCGTCGGTGAGGTGGCACTCGTCGACGGCGCGCTCGTAGTCGGCCAGCTCGTAGACCAGCTTCACGACCGCCGGCACGTCCTCCGGCCGCACGTCGCGCACCGTCATCCGAAGACCCCCAGGTTGACGTGGTCGAGCCGGGGGACCCCGCGCTCGTCGCCGAGCACCGCCCAGCTCGGCGCCTCCATGGCGAACCGGACGCCCTCGGTGGCCGCCAGCCCGATCCAGCGCGCGATCAGCACCCGGCTGAAGTGGCCGTGGCCGACCAGGACGACGTCGCCGTCGGGCAGCGCGGCCCTGGCCTCGTCGAGGACGCCGTCGGCGCGGGCGGCGACCTGCTCTGCGGTCTCCCCGCCGGGGCTGGGGTGCGTCCAGACCGTCCACCCGGGGTCGGTCTCGCGGATCTCCGGGGTGGTGCGGCCCTCGTAGGAGCCGTAGTCCCACTCGCCGAGCCGCTCGTCGAGGCGGTCGGGCACGAAGCCGGCCAGCTCGGCGGTCGTCCGGGCGCGGGCGCGCGGGCTGGACACGATCAGGGCGGGCGCGTCCTCGCCGCGCACCCGCCGGATCAGCGCTCCGGCCGCCCCGGCCAGCACCCGGCCGCGCTCGGTGAGCGGGACGTCGGTGCGGCCGGTGTGCTTGCCCGACACCGACCACTCCGTCTGCCCGTGCCGCAGCAGGTACACCTTCCCGGCGCTCATCGCGACGATCCTATCCGCGGCCCTTCCCCGTCGCCCGGTTCTCCGGCCTCCGGAGAACCGGGCGGTGGGTCAGAAGACGATCACGTAGAGGCCGTAGCCGACGATCGCGGCCGCGGCCAGCAGGCACACCGCGGCCACCGCGGTGCCGGCACCCGGGCCGAGCGACGGGCGGGCGCCGTCGGCCGCCCCGCCCACGGGCTGCGGCGCCCGCGCGGACAGCCCGACCAGCGCCAGCGCCACCAGCACCACGACCGCCACCCCGGCGGCCAGCGAGACGGCGCAGACCAGGAGCAGGGAACCCCAGGCGATGCTCATCGAGATCCCCTCAGGCCGCGACGGGCTCGTCGGCGGTGACCGGCGGCACGTCGTTCACGTTGTGGGCGGTGACCGGGTGCCGCTTCGACGCCGCGTAGATGCCGATCGCGATCGCGACCGCGACGAGCGCGACGATCACCGTGCCGGCGGTGCCGGTGCCCGACACCCACGCGGCGACCGCGCCCACGGCCGCGGCGGCCGGCAGGGTGAGCAGCCACGCGATTGCCATCTGCCCGGCGACGCTCCACCGCACCGCGGCCAGCCGGCGCCCGGCGCCCGCCCCGAAGATCGCCCCGGTGGCGACCTGCGTGGTCGACAGCGCGAAGCCCAGGTGCGAGGACGTGAGGATGACGGCGGTGGCGCTCGCCTCGGCGGCGAAGCCCTGCGGGGTCTGGATGTCGCTGACCCGCTTGCCGAGCGTGCGGATGATGCGCCAGCCGCCGAGGTAGGTGCCCAGCGCGATGGCCAGGCCGGCGGACAGGATCACCCAGAACGGCGGGGACGAGTCGGGCGCCAGCGTGCCGGCCGTGATCAGCGTCAGGGTGATGACGCCCATCGTCTTCTGCGCGTCGTTGGTTCCGTGGGCGAGCGCGACCATCGAGGCGGAGACGATCTGGCCGTAGCGGAAGCCCCTCCGGACGGTGCCGTCGTGGGCGCGCGCGGTGAGCCGGTAGGCGAGGTAGGTGCCGATCAGGGCGATGACGCCGGCCAGCAGGGGGGAGACCAGGGCCGGGAGGATCACCTTGGTGAACACGGAGCCGAAGTTCACCGCGCCGACCCCGGCCGCCATGATCGACGCCCCGATGAGCCCGCCGAACAGGGCGTGCGACGAACTGGATGGCAGCCCGAGCAGCCAGGTCAGCAGGTTCCAGATGATCGCCCCGATCAACCCGGCGAAGATCACCACGGGGGTGATGCGGGTCTCGTCGACCATCCCGCTGGAGATCGTCCTGGCGACCTCGACGGACAGGAACGCGCCGATCAGGTTCAGCACGCCGGCGATGGCCACCGCGGTCCTGGGCTTCAGCGCGCCGGTGGCGATGGACGTCGCCATCGCGTTGGCCGTGTCATGGAAGCCGTTGGTGAAGTCGAAGATCAGCGCGGTCGCGACGACCACGACGACGATGAGGGTCAATTCCATGCACGAGCTCCCCTGCTCGACGCTGCACCCGGTGGGGCGCGGTGCGAACTGAATCGATTCCGTGACGCTGCCCGTTGATACCTGGCAGAGCTGTGGGACCGGAACGCGGGCGTCACCTGCGCCCAGATGAACAGTGACTGACGGGAAGCTCGAAAGTCGACACTGCGAGGCGATTCGGGTTCGTCCGGGAGGGTGATGTTTAGCGCAGTGATTTGTGGGTAGGGATCACTCGCTCGGCGGAACGGGTGACCTGCCGGTTGTGCTCAGGGGAACGGCCGCGTTGTCGTGGGTGCTGCGTACAGTGCCGGCCGTGGCACGAGCGGCGCGGTCGAAGGTCAAGAAGCTCCGTCCCGACCCGCCCGACGTCCCGTCCTCGCGCGACCCGGCACCCCGGTTCCCCCAGTTCGACATCACCTGGGACGGCCTGCTCATCGGCCCCGACGTCGAGGTGCCCGAGCACGTCGCCGACCTGACGCTGCAGGAGTGCCGCTGGGAGGGCGCGGACCTGTCCGGGCGCAGCTTCACCGGGCTGCGCTGCCGCGACACCGAGTTCGTGCACTGCGACCTGTCCGGCGCCGTCCTCGACGACGCCGGCCTCACCCGCGTCACGTTCACCGACTGCCGGCTCACCGGCACCGCGCTCAGCGGCGCGTCCCTCACCGACGTGCACATCCGCGACTGCCGGGCCGACATGGCCAACCTGCGCATGGCGCGGGGCAAGTACCTGCTCGTCGAGGACACCGGCCTGCAGGGGGCCGACTTCTACCGCTTCACCGGCAGCGACTGCGGGCTCGTCGGCTGCGACCTGACGGGCGCCAGCTTCGCCGACGCCGAGCTGACCGACGCCTACCTGCACCGCTCCACACTCGACGAAGTGCGCGGCGCGTTCGCGCTGCGCGGTTCCCGGATCAGCGCGGACCAGCAGGTCCCGCTGGGCGGGGCGCTGCTGGCCGCGCTGGGCATCCAGGTGACCGACTCCCCGGTCTGAACCGGGGGACGGGTCAGCGGGCGCGGGCCGCGGCGAAGCGCGCCTCGGCGTCGGCCCAGTTGACGACGTTCCACCAGGCCTTGACGTAGTCCGGCTTGACGTTCTTGTACTGCAGGTAGAACGCGTGCTCCCACATGTCGAGCATGACCAGCGGGACCTGGCCGGCCGGCAGGTTGGCCTGCTGGTCGTAGAGCTGGTGCACCAGCAGCCGCTTGCCGAGCTGGTCCCAGCCCAGGATGGCCCAGCCGGAGCCCTGGATGGTGGTCGCCGCGGCGGTGAAGTGCGCCTGGAAGCCGTCGAAGGAGCCGAAGGACTCGTCGATGGCGGCACCGAGCTCGCCGGTGGGCTTGTCGCCGCCGTCCGGGGAGAGGTTCTGCCAGAAGATCGAGTGGTTGACGTGCCCGCCCAGGTTGAACGCGAGCGTCTTCTCCAGTCCGACGATCGAGTCGAAGCCGCCCCCGGCCCGGGCCTCCTCGAGCTTGCCGAGGACGCCGTTCAGCGCGGTCACGTAGGTGTTGTGGTGCTTCGAGTGGTGCAGCTCCATGATCTCGCCGGCGATGTGCGGGGCGAGGGCGCCGTAGTCGTAGGGCAGGTCGGGGAGGGTGTAGTCGGCCATGGGACCTTCCGTCGAGGTTATTCTCGCAAGGATCTTGCAGGAGCGACCCTAGCGCGATAGGTGGACGTGCGCCGGTTGTTGACCTACCCTTCCTGCACGCTCCTTGCAGTAACGCGGAGCCCGCGCTGGGTGATCGTTCTGGCAGCTCGACCCCGGCGCCGCACGGCGGGCGGGGTACCCGCGAACCCGACGGGTATCCCGACCGGCGTTCAGGAACGGCGCGGCTGCGCCCGGATGTGCATCCGCTCGCCCTGCGGGCCGAACAGGCTCAGTAGCTCGGCAGGCTCCGGACCGGGGTTGGCGAACCAGTGCGGCACGTGCGTGTCGAACTCCGCGACCTCGCCCGGGCGCAGGATCACGTCGTGCTGGCCCAGCACCAGCCGCAGCCGCCCGGACAGCACGTAGAGCCACTCGTAGCCCTCGTGCGAGCGCGGGTCCGGCTCGGCGTTCGACGGCGGCATGACGTGCTTGAACGCCTGCAGCCCGCCCGGCCGCCGGGTGAGTGGGATGATCGTCTGCCCGAACCGCTTCATCGGCCGCAACTGCACCCGCGGATCGCCGGTCTCCGGCGCGTCGACCAGCTCGTCCAGCGACACCTGATGGGCCCGGGCGAGCGGCAGCAGCAGTTCGAGCGTCGGCTTGCGCTGGCCGGACTCCAGGCGCGACAGCGTGCTCACCGAGATGCCGGTGGACTCCGACAGCTCGGTCAGGGTGGCGCCGCGCTGGCGGCGCAACTCGCGCAGCCGGGGCCCCACCGCCTCCAGGGCGCCGGCCAGGTCCGCGTCGTCGGTCACCCGACCACTTTGCCACAACGGCAACGGATGTTGTCGAGATCGCGGTCCGTCGGGCAGTGTCGGCGCATGGGAGCGGCGCAGGAGTTCTGGGACGGGCACTACCGGGCGACGACGCGGGTGTGGAGCGGGAACCCGAACGCCGTGCTGGCCGACGTCGTCGGACCGCTGGCCCCCGGCACCGCCCTCGACCTGGGGTGCGGCGAGGGCGGCGACACCGTCTGGCTGGCCCGCCGGGGCTGGCGGGTCACCGCGGTCGACGTCTCCCCGACGGCCCTGGAGCGGGTCGCGTCGCGCGCGGCCGACGCCCGGGTGTGCGCGCTGGTGCGCACCGAACAGCACGACCTCGCCGCCACGTTCCCCGACGGGCGCTACGACCTGGTGTCGGCGCAGTACCTGCAGTCGCCGGTCGACCTGCCCCGCGACCGGGTGCTGCGCTCGGCCGCCGCGGCCGTGGCGCCGGGCGGGCTGCTGCTGGTGGTCGAGCACGGGTCGGCGGCACCGTGGTCGTGGAACCAGGACGCCCGGTTCCCGACGCCGGATGACCTCGTCGCCGCGATGGGGCTGGTGGAGGGGGAATGGGAGATCGAGAGGGCGGGCACGCCGCGCCGGGAGGCGACCGGGCCGGGCGGGGAGAAGGCGATGGTGGCCGACGTCGTGGTCGCGGCGCGGCGGGGGCACGGATAGGCGCGACCCACCCCCCGCCGGCATGGGCCGCGCCGATCCGCCCCGATCAGCCGAGGAACGCCGCCGATCCGATCGCGTCGGCGGCCGCCGGGTCGCCCCCGCTCGCGAGGAGCAGGATCACCAGGGCGACCACCGTCGCGGTGAACAGGACGACGCGAATCGCCGTGCCCACGGGTATCAGGATGTAGGGCTGCTTCATCTATGACCTCCGGTTCACACCGTCGGCGAGGTCAACCGGGCACGGCGAACCCCGCCGACGGCCTCCATGTGATGTCGGATCGAGCCGATCCGCCTGGACGGTTGCCGCCGTCCGGAATGGAAGTTTCCACTTCGGAAGGGCAGCGGTCAAGCCGAGGAATGCAATCCGATGGATGTGCTGAAATCCAGCGGACCGCCGGTGCGACCTGCGCCCGATGCATTCTTCAGAACGGTAGGTCGTGGCGTGCGCGCTTTTCCTCGAGGGGGTGTCGTGACGCCACGTGGCAGGCGGAACACCTGGCACCGCGACGTGCGCCCAGCCGGCCAGGAACATCGGCTTGCATGCACTGTGCAAGGTGGCGGATGAGAAGACCCTGACCCGGAGCAGGCCACTTGACAGGTCGCGATCCGGTCCGCACCCTGATGGCCGGACGACCTCGTCGTGCCTCCATGTGAAGGGTCGACACCCCAGTTGCCGCTGGCGTCGGCCGCCGTCTGGCCACCACCGCAGTGTGCGGGGTGGCCAGACGTCGTTGCCGCGCGGCCCGGTCGACCAGGCCTGATGCGGCCCGGTGCCGTGGCGACCCTGCGGTGATCGAAGCTCCCGCCCAATGCTCCCACGCCGGTCTCGATCGCCTCTCGCGTCCCATCACGTTTCGATCACCAGCGAACGTCCACTATGTCTGATCGCTAACGCTTTGCTGTCGAGCCGCCGCATGCGGGGTGCGCCGCTGCGGTGTCGGCAACTGCAACACGCTGCTTTGCGACGTGTGTGCTGTGGGGTATCTTCGGTGCGGGTGGCGGGGTGGTGCGTAGCGCTGTGCATCGTGGCATGCCGATATCCGCTGCAGATGCACGTGCATATCGAGAACATGGATCGACCTGGTGTTGCTGATCGTCAGGCCGGGCTGCGCTGCGCCCTCCGGGTCGTTGAGCCGGCGAGGAGGACTGCCATGAGCAGCCCGGTGGCGATGCGACTGCAGTTGAGGGTCGAGTTGAAGCGACTGAGGGTCGAGGCGGGGCTGACGCAGAAGTACGTCGCCGACAGGCTGGACTGGTCGCCGTCGAAGGTCATCCGGATCGAGAACGGCCAGGTGGCCGTCGCTGTGTCGGACTTGCGTGCCCTCACCGCCATATACGGACAGCGCGACGAGCAGGTCCTGGCGACCCTGGAGCGCCTTGCGCGCGGTTCGAAGCGCCTGCCGTTCACCGAGTACCGGGACATCCTCACGTCGGACACGATCAACTTCTTCGGCTACGAGGGTTCGGCCGCGGTGATCCGACAGGTCAACCCTGCTGTCGTGCCCGGAATCCTGCAGGCCGAAGAGTACGCACGCAGCGTCCTTGGTCTGCGCGACAGAACTCCGGCCGAGATCGACCGGATGGTTCAGACCCGGCGAGATCGCCAGGAGATCCTGGAATCGGACCGCCCATTGCTGCATTTCATCCTGGACGAGAGCGTCCTGCGTCGGCAGGTGGGCGGCCCGAGCGTTATGCGAAGCCAGTTGTCGTGGATCCTCGAACTCGTCGACAGTGGTCGGATATCGGTGCAGGTGCTTCCGTTCGAGCTGGGGTACCACGAATGCTTGCGCGGATCGTTCGTCCATCTGGAGTTCGGTAGCGCCAGTGAATCCGACATCCTCTTCATGGAGAATGCGTGGGGTGGTCGTCCACAGTTCTTCGAGGACTTGGAGACGACCGGGTCGTACAAGGAGATCTTCTACGGCCTAGAGAATAAGGCGCTCGACGCGATCGCAAGCACTGCTCTCATCCGCGGCATCCAGGAATTCTTGGAAACGGTCACCGAATCGGGTGCCACTGGCTAGTCGCCGCTGCCTCGGGTGCCGCTCCTCGTGGGTTGGCCGTGCTGGTACGCTACCGAGTTCGGCTGGGATTCGTCTCGAGAACATGCTGGTCAGCACGCTAGCGAGCGGCACGGGGTCCGATCGCGATTCGGACACACCCGTTCGGTGCGCCAATGTCGAGGTTTGACCGCCAAGCCGACGGCGTGGTGACCCCTCCGGCCCTGCGTCGAGCACTACCATCCCGCGCGACCAGACCAATCCTGGGCCTGCATTATGTTGCGGAAGGGGCAGGGTGTGATAACGCCACCGCCAGATGGTGCCGAAGTCCAGTGGCACACGAGCAGTTTCAGTCACAATGTGGACTGCTTCGAGGTCGGCTTCGCGAGAAATGTCGTCCTGGTGCGTGACACCAAGAACCGGGAGCTCCCCCCGGTCTCCTTTGGGTCGTCGACGTGGATCGACTTCACGGCGGCTGTGCGCCGTGGTGAGTTTTCCTCCATTGGCGCACTGGAGGTTTGGATGTGACCGAGTTCGAATAAACGGAACGGCGCCGACGAGAATCGTTTCTCGTCGGCGCCGTTCGACACCTGGTCAGGCGGCCTGCTTGGTCTCCCAGAAGATCTTGTCGATCTGGGCGATGTAGTCCAGCAGTTCCTGCCCGGTGGCCGGGTCGGTGGACGACTTCGCCCCACCGGGCCCGCCGCCGGCCTTCTTGGTGGCCTTGTTGAACAGCTCGTGCAGCTCGGGGTACTTCTCGAAGTGCGGGGGCTTGAAGTAGTCGGTCCACAGCACCCACAGGTGGTGCTTGACCAGGTCGGCCCGCTGCTCCTTGATCTCGATGGCCCGCTGGCGGAACTCGGGGTCCTCGTTGCCCTGGTACTTCTCCTGGATCGCCTTGACCGACTCGGCCTCGATCCGGGCCTGGGCGGGGTCGTAGACGCCGCAGGGGAGGTCGCAGTGCGCGGTGGCCTCCAGCCGCGGGCGGAGAATGCGGGTCAGCATCCGCATGGGGTGTCCTCCCTGGGTGATCGTTCTGGCAGGGCCGACCCTACTCGTGGACACCTGCGGTGGCAGGTCCGGTGAAGGGGGTCTCATGCGGTGGCGGCGGGTGTCGGTGCGGGGGCCGTCGATGTCGCCGGCATTGAGCGACGGCGACGTGGTCGTCGTCCGGTTCGGTGCGCCGGTCCGGGCGGGTGACGTGGTGCTGGTGACGTGGCCGGCGCGGCCGGGGCAGCTGTCGGTGAAGCGGGCGGTCCGCCCCGACGGCGACGGCTGGCTGGTGCGCGGCGACAACCCGTTCGGCTCCACCGACTCGCGCACCCTCGGCCCGGCCACCGTCGTCGCGGTCGTCCGGGCGCGCTTGTGGCCCCGCCCCGGCCGGCTGCCCCCGTCGAGAACGAAGTTGTCGTGATCAACAGGCCCTGTTGATCACGACAAGTTCGTTCTCGACGGGACCCTCAGGGGGCGGGGAGGGTGATCGTGAAGCGGGCGCCGCCTTCGGGGGCGGGGGAGGCCTCGATGCGCCCGCCCATCCGGGTCACCAGGCCGTGCACCAGGGCCAGGCCGATGCCGCCGGTGCCGCGACGCTCGCGGTAGCGCTCGTGCAGCACGCCGGGGGTGAACGCGACGGCGTAGTCGTCGGGGGAGAGCCCGGGCCCGCCGTCGCGGACCTCCAGCACCGCCCCGCCGGGCACCGGGCGCACCGCCAGCACCAGCGGCGCCCCGGCCGGGACGACGCGCAGGGCGTTCTCGGCCAGGCCGTCGACGACCTGGCGCACCCGGCGCGCGTCGGCCCGCACGACCACCGGTCCGTCGGGCACCTCCAGCCGGAACGCGACGCCCGCCGCGGCGCCGCGCGCCTGCCAGACGTCGGCCGCCTCGCGGGCCAGCGCGCCCAGGTCGACGGGCGCCGGGTCGAGGGGGAAGTCGTCGGCCTGCAGGCGGGCCAGCTCCATCAGGTCGTCGACGAGCCGGTTGAGCCGCTCGGCCTCGCGCAGCACCACGCGGCCGACCTCGGGCACCTCGTCGCCGGTCACGACGCCGTCAACCAGCGACTCGGCGAACCCGCGCACCGCCGTCAGCGGGGTGCGCAGCTCGTGCGACACCGACAGCAGGAACGCCCGCTGCCGGGCCTCGCTGCGGGCCAGCGCGTCGGCCAGCTCGTTGACCGCGCCGGCCACCTCGGCGATCTCGGTGGGGCCGCGCTCGGGGATGCGCACGTCGCGCCGACCGGCGCGCAGGGCCGTCGCGCCGGCGACCGCGCCGCGCAGCGGCCGGGCCAGCAACCGGGCCACGACGAACCCGACGACCAGCGAGGTCGCCGCGCCGGCCAGCAGCGCGAAGGCGAGTGAGCGGCGCAGCTGCGGGCCGACGCCGACGGCCCGGTCCACCGGCTGCACCAGCGCGAACCCGCCGCCGCCGACCGGCCGCGCCTCGACCAGCACGGTCCGCCCGTCCACCTCGGTCGCGGCCGACACCGACCGGCCGGCGAGGACGCCGGCGACGGCGGTGCCGGCCAGCGCCGCCGCGGTGGCGCCGGTGGGGCGCGGGTTCAGCCGCCCGGCCGGGCCGACCACCAGCACGTCGACGCCC
>NZ_JAHDTH010000072.1 GCF_018531445.1 Pseudonocardia lacus | reverse complement strand
GGACCGGCCACGGGTTCGGGCTGCGGCGCCCGCGCCGAGTGCCGCCCGCCCTGGGGAGCCCGGGGCGGGGGAGGGGCGGCGTCGCTCAGCGCGCGTTCCTGCTCCTCGGCGGCCCGCCGGCGAGCCGCCCGGCCGCCGGTCGAGGTGTGCGGTCCGGAAGCCGCGCCGCCCAGTCCGTTGCGGGCGAGGATGTCCTCGACGGACTCGCGGCGGACGTCGGTGCCACCGCGGCGGGGCGTGCGGTCCCGGTCGTCGACCACGCCACCTCCCGCGACCCGTACGAGCAGGGGGCGGGCACGCGGGTGCTCACCCGCACGGCCCGCCCCCTCCTGACGGAGCGTGAGCTTACGGAGGTGACCCGCTGAGGTCACGGGCGGGTCTCGATACCCGCGTCGCCTGCGGGATCGACCGCCGCCCGCCGGCCGGTCCGGCGAGCCGGACGAGCCCGGTGCGGGCGTCCCGGAAGGCGACCGCGTTGCGCCCGGAGTCCTTCGCCGCGTACAGCAGGGTGTCGGCCGTGCCGATGAGCCCGCCGGGGTCGGTGACCGGGCCCGCGCTGTGCGTCACGCCGACGCTCACCGTGACCCGCAGCCCGGCGGCCAGCTGGTCCCACCGGTAGCGGGCGATCCGGTTGCGCGCCGCCTCGCAGACCCGGACGGCGTCGGCGAGCTCGTGGCGCGGCAGCACGAGCGCGAACTCCTCGCCGCCGTACCGCGCGCAGAACGCCTCCGGGGGCAGGGCGGCGGCCAGTTCGTCGACGATGCGCTGCAGGACCCGATCGCCGAACTGGTGGCCGAAACCGTCGTTGACCTGCTTGAAGTGGTCGACGTCGACGAGCGCGACGGAGATGCCGGCCGCCCCGCGCGAGGCCGGGTCGGCGAGCATCGCGACCAGGCGCTCGTCGAGGTAGCGGCGGTTGTAGCTGGCGGTGAGGCTGTCGCGGCGGCTCTGCTCCCGCGCCTCGGCGTGCTCGCGGCGCAGCCGGTCGAGCTCGTCGGCGGGCGCCCCGGACCCCTGCAGCGACCGCACGGCCGACCGCAGGTGGGCGTAGGCCTCCTCCCACCGACCCGCCGCGGCGAGGTCCTCGGCCAGCGCGATCTCCTGGGCCGCCGAGCGGCCCCGGAGCCCCGCCGTGGTGTGGACCGCGACCATCGGCACCTCCCTGCTCGCCAGAGGAGTCGACTGCCCCCGCGGGCCCCTTGAGCCCCCCGCACCCGTTCGCGTACCGCTCCACCCGACCGATGGGCGAATCGTCGCGGACGGTGCCCGACGTTGGCGTGTTCCCGCCGCCCAGACCCGCTGAGAACGACGTTATGGGATCAACTTCGGCCTCATCGATCCCGTAGCGTCGTTCTCGACGGTGGCTCAGCCGCCGGAGTGCTCCAGCTCCGCGCCGAAGGGGACGCTCGGGTCGTCCGGGTCGTCCAGCCAGTGCTCGGGCAGCACCACCCGCCCCGGGCTGCCCTGCCGCCCGCGCGGGCCGTCGGCGTCGGCCGGGAAGGGCTCGTCGGCGTCGAGCCGGGCCAGCAGCTCGTCGAGCTCGTCGAGGCTGCCCACCATGGCGAGGCTGCGGCGCAGGTCGCCGCCGACCGGGAAGCCCTTGAGGTACCAGGCGATGTGCTTGCGCATGTCGCGGATGCCCTTGTCCGGGCCCATGTACGCCTGCAGCAGCACGGCGTGGCGGCGCATCGTCGCCGCCACCTGGCCCAGCGACGGCGGCTCCGGCAGCGGCCGCCCCGCGAACGCCGCCTCCAGGTCGGCGAACAGCCACGGCCGCCCGAGGCACCCCCGCCCGACGACGACCCCGTCGCAGCCGGTCTCGGCGACCATCCGCAGCGCGTCGGCGGCGCTGAAGATGTCGCCGTTTCCCAGCACCGGCACCTCCGCCGGGACGGCCTCGCGCAGGCGGGCGATCTTCGACCAGTCCGCGGTGCCGGAGTAGCGCTGCGCGGCGGTGCGCGCGTGCAGGGCGACCGCGGCGACGCCCGCGTCGACGGCCCGCCGGGCGGCGTCGAGGTAGGTGTGGCGCTCGTCGTCGATGCCGATGCGCATCTTGACCGTCACCGGCAGGGCGCCTGCGTTGTCGACGGCGGCCCGCACGATCCGCTCGAACAGCCGCCGCTTGTAGGGCAGCGCCGCCCCGCCACCGCGCCGGGTGACCTTGGGGACGGGGCAGCCGAAGTTGAGGTCGACGTGGTCGGCGAGGTCGCGCTCGACGATCATCCGCACGGCGGCACCGATCGTCGCCGGATCGACGCCGTAGAGCTGCATCGACCGCGGCTGCTCGTCCGGGTCCATGGCGATCATGCGGAAGGTCAGCGGGTTCTTCTCCACCAACCCCCGCGATGTGATCATCTCGCAGACGTAGAAGCCCGCCCCCTGCTCACGGCAGAGCCGGCGGAACCCGGCGTTGGTGATGCCGGCCATCGGGGCCAGCACCACCGGCGTCTGGCAGGTGTGGGGCCCGATGCGCAACGGGGCCCGGACGGCGGTCGGGACACTCACGCTGTCCCATTGTCCTCTCCTCAGAAATCGACGCTGACGCAGGCGACGCGCTGCCCCGCCGTCCCCGCCTCACCCGGCCCCGTCCGGGTCGGTTCGGCGTGGATGACGACCGACCGCGCCCGCCGGTCCGTGAACTGCCACGGCACGACCGTCTCCACGCTCCCGGCCCCGTTCGCGTCGGTCGTGAGGTCGAGCCACACCTCGTTCTCCGGGTTCGCGAACCGCGGGTCCGTGCTCGGCTGGCCGGGATCGGGCTCGTGCTGGAAGTGCGGCCCCGCCGCGTCCCCGTCCGCCCCGCACGGCAGCGCATGCGCGTGCGCCCCGTAGACCCGGTCCGGCAGCAACCCGCGCACCGCGAGCCGGACGGTCGTGCCCCCCTCGTCGGCGTGCGCGCTCACCGCCCCCCGAGCCCCCACCCGGACGAGGTCCTCGGAGTAGGTGATGGCCACCTCCGGGGTGGTCATGAACGTGGCGTTGACCGCCACATCCCGCGCGGGCGGCCCCGACCCGACCGGCTCGCTACCGCCGCAACCGGCGAGCAGGAGCACGGCCACCGGCCCAGCGACGATGACCCTGTGTGGTCGCATCGTTACAGCATGCAGGCTGACGGGCGGTAGCTTCGGGCAGGTCGGCCTGTGCGCCGATCGAGTGACCGGGGGATCGCGACGTAGGCTGTGGGCGCCGCCCGGGCGGCGCGGGCCTCTAGCTCAATCGGCAGAGCAGCGGACTTTTAATCCGCGGGTTCGGGGTTCGATCCCCCGGGGGCCCACCAGCTTCGACCAGCGGCAACGGGACCGGCTTACCGTGCCGCCTGCTCGCCGTCGAAGCGCCGCGGGCGCCGCGGAGCCGGGACCGGTCGTACGCGGTGTTCTGGCCGGCCAGCCCGCCTGGCCGAGCAACACCCGCACCGGGTCCACGTCATCGGCTCGCCGGAACTCGGGCATGTGCCTCCAACGGGGCGGCGGCACGCGCCGCCTGGCCCTGCGCGGCGCGCTCCTGCACGGTCCGCAGTCCCAGCGGCGCCTCGTCGGTGTTCTCGCGATGGCCGGTCGTCACGTCCCGGTCGCCAGGCCGGACGGGGCTGTCGTGTCAGCCATGTGATCCCTGCTCCGCGTCGGGACATCGCACCCGGGAGACCCGGACCGCGCTGCCCCGCGGTGTCGAAGTCAGCTACAACACTGCATTGTGCCGCGCCGACTCGCGGAATCGTCGGCGACGACGTCCGCGGCGCCGCAACCATTCCTGCACGGCTCCTCGGTGAGCCCTGCTGTTCACGACCGAACTGATCGAACCCGGTGGGCCGTGGCGCACGGTCGAGCACGTCGAGCGGACACGGCCGCCTCGGCGATCATCGCGGGTTCCTACGCCTGCTCGATCACCGGGAGTTGCCGTGTCCGCCTGCCTCAGTCCCCGTTCTGGACGACCTACGACCCCGAGGTGGTCAGGGCCGCGCTCAAGCGCCTGGACGCGGCTCAGACCCCTTGATCCGTTCGATCAGCTCGTCGCGGTACTCCTGCACCGCCGGAAACTCCGGTTCGTCGCCGGTCGCCCGCTTCAACGCGCCTTCCAGGATCTTCAGCCCCTGGTGTTCGTCGCCGTGCGCATCCGCCTGCCTCGCGGCGTTCTCCATGGCTTTGGCGAGCTTGGTCTGAGCCTCGGGTTCCTTGGCGGCCTTGTTGATCCGGATCCAGTTGCCGCCCGGATCGACGACGGTGAACCCGGTGTACCGGTCGTTGCGCAGCCGCGGCCGGGTCATGCGCGGGATTCCGGAGATGAGCAGTTTTCCGTGCACGGACCGCATCCCCGCCGCGAATGCCTCGAACAGCTCGCTGGTGTCCGCCACGATGACCAGGCACGTGCTGTACGACTGCGCCGGGTCGTAGCCGTCCATCCCGAAGAAGTGCAGATTGATGTCCTCCCGCCGCACCGCGATGTGCGGGTTCGGCCGCGTCTGCCGATAGGTGATCTCGAAGCCGAGCATCTCGTAGAACGACGCGATCTCGTCGATGGACGGACAGGGCAGGAGCGGAATGGTCAGTTCGTTCGCCACTGCCCGATGCTAGGCCCGGACCTGCCGAAACGACACGAGCCAATTTCTCCTGCGAGCAGCAGTGCAGCTCCGCTCGTCCACGGCCGCCGTGGCCCGGTCCGGGTCGCCGGGTTCGAGGTGCTGCTCACCGGGTCGGCGCATCGTGAACCGTCCGCCGACGAAGCTCTGGTGGAGTTCGGCGGCGGGGAGGACACTGCTGCCGAAGGCCGGCCGGACCAGCTGTCCGCCCGGTCGCAGCGGGAGATCGTGGCGCATCGACGGGGCCTCCGGTGGCGCCCCCGGCATGGCGGCCGACGTCGTCGGACCCGGGCGTTGCGGACATTCTGACCGGGCTCCTTGCCTGCTGTTCTGCGACGCCCGTGATCTGTGGCAGTCGGAGCGAGCGCGAGGAGCCGCCATGACCAGCATCTCGACCACCCGATGCAGCGTGCGGACGAGCTGCTGCGCGAGATGACCGTCGAGGAGAAGGCGATGCAGCTGTCGGCTGTCGCGCCGTTCGCGCTGCTCGGCCCCGGCGGACCGCTTCCCAGCATGCTCGATGCCCAGCTGGGGAGGGGAATCGGGCACGTGAGCGGGGCTGGGGTTGTTCGGCTACACGTCCCCGCAGGAGGTCGCCGCCACCGTCAACGCCATCCAGCGCTACCTGGTCACCGAGACCCGCCTGAAGATCCCGGCGATCTTCCACAACGAGGCGCTGAACGGCGTGGTGTCGGCCAGTTCACGCACATCCCGACCGCGATCGGGCTGGCCGCGACCTGGAACCCGGACGGTGTGCGGGAGATGGCCCGACCGCATGCGCCGCCAGATGCGCTCCGTCGGCCTCGCCCAGGCGCTGTCGCCGGTCATGATGTCGCCCGGGAGGAGCCCGGTCCGGTGGAGGTGAGCGCGGGCAGCAGCTCGCACGGCATCCGGTCCCGGGCGATGCTCACCGTCACCGGGCGGACCCGCAGCATCAGCGGTGCGGACCGCGCGTTCCTGTCCGCCACGACGGTCGGTCGACCGCGGTGACGCCGCCCGCCGGCCGGCCGGCGGACGGGTCGACCCGGAAGGAGCCCGCTCATGTCCGATGAGGAGCCCGGATCCGCCCGGCGACCGGGCCTGCGCACCAGTCGGATGGAAGCGTTCAGCGACGGCGTGTTCGCGATCGCCATCACGCTGCTGGTCCTGGAGATCGCAGTGCCCGACGGCGCCGAGGACGACCTGCTCGGCGCGGTGCTCGACCAGTGGCCCTCGTACCTGTCCTACCTGGTCAGCTTCGCGACGATCGGGGCGATCTGGCTCAAGCACACGGTCATCACCGGGTACCTGTCCGCCGCGAACGCGGTGCTCGTCCGGCTCAACCTGCTGGTGCTGCTGGTCGTCTCCTTCCTCCCGTTCCCGACGCGCCTGCTCGCGGAGCACTTCCGCTTCGAGGGCGCCGGGCGGGTCGCGACCACGGTCTACGGCATCAACCTGCTGCTGGCGTCCGCCCTGGTCGGTGTGCTGTGGCGGTACGCGCTCCGCGCGCGGCTGGTGCGACCCGACACCACGGACGAGGACGTGGCCATGCTCAGCAGGCGACTGGTGCCCAGCCTGGGCGGCTACCTCGTGATGATCGTCGTCGGGCTGTTCCTGCCGGTGCTGGCCGTGCTCGGATACCTGGCGATCGCCGTGTTCATCATCGTGCCGTTCCACGCGTTCCGGCGCCGCACATCCAGCGCCGAGGCGTGAGCGGCCCGCGCAGAGGTGGTGGCGTCCGCGCAGTGCCAGGCGTGTTCTCGCAGCCCGCCGGCGCGCTGCGAGAAGACAGCCAGGGCTGCGAGATGTGCCCGGGACCGCGATCTCTCGGCCAGGTCGAAGTCCTCGGGTCGGTGCACGGGGTCGTCGGTCGGGTCGACGGATGACACGCGGTCGATCCGGACGGTTCGCACCCCGGCAACACTGCCCGTAAAAGCGGTCAGGGGGTGATCGGTTTCGGCCGCAGGATGACGACATGACCTCACCGACGAGTCCCGCCACCCACGACCGCGTCGACCCGTTTCCCGAGCCCACGATCATCCCGGTCAACGGTGTGGAACTCGAAGTCTTCGAAGCAGGCCGAGAGAACGCAGGGAAACCCGTCGTGCTCTGCCACGGCTGGCCCGAGCACGCCTTCTCCTGGCGCCACCAGGTGCCCGTCCTCGCCGCGGCGGGATACCACGTCATCGTCCCGAACCAGCGGGGCTACGGGCGTTCATCCTGCCCGGCCGACGTGACGGACTACGACATCGAACACCTGTCGGGTGATCTCGTCGCGCTGCTCGACCACTACGGGTACGACGACGCCACCTTCGTCGGGCACGACTGGGGTGCGATGGTCGTCTGGGGCCTGACCATGCTGCACCCCGACCGCGTGAACGGGTTGGTGAGCCTGAGCCTGCCCTACCAGGAGCGCGGGGAAAGGCCCTGGATCGAGGTCATGGAGGACGTGCTCGGCAGCGACTTCTACTTCGTCCACTTCAACCGACGGCCGGGCGTCGCCGACGCCGTGTTCGACGAGAACCCGGCCCGGTTCCTGCGCAACATGTTCCGGAAGGACGCGCCCCCGGGAGAGCCCCGACCGGGCATGGCGTTGATCGAGCTGGCCAGGGCGGAGAAGCCGCTGGGTGAGCCCGTCATGAGTGAGCGTGAGCTGGCCGTCTTCGCCTCCGCCTTCGAGTCGACGGGGTTCACGGGCAGCATCAACTGGTACCGGAACCTAGACCGCAACTGGCGCTTGCTGGCCGACGTGGAGCCGATCATCCGGCAGCCCGCTCTCATGATCTACGGCGACCGTGATGCGGTCGCGAGGTCCGAGAGGTTGGCGGAATTCGTGCCCGACGTGGAAGTGGTCGCCCTGGACTGCGGTCACTGGATCCAGCAGGAGAAGCCCGAGGAGACGAACCGGGCGATCCTGAAATGGCTGGACCAGCGGGATGTCACGTAGTTCCTCGGCCTGCGACCGGGCGAACCTGAGGAGCGCTATCGCATCTGTCCCAGGAGCGCCTGCTTCGCGTGGGTGAACTCGGCGTCGGTGAGCGCGCCGGAGCGGTGCAACTGGGCGAGCTGGTTGAGTTGTGCCACCGGGTCCGCGGCCTGCTGATGACCTCCGGGGTCGGCGAGGCCGTGCTCGATCGCGGAGCGCAGCTCGTCGAACGCCGCTTGCTGCTGGCGGGTGAAGATGACCGAGTTCTCGTCCTTCACCGCGTCGGTCGTCTGCCGGCCGAACTGCGACCGTGCTTCCCTACCGCCGCCGAGCGAGAACTGGATGAACCCGTTGACGGCGAACCCGGCCGGCTTCAGCTGCACGGCGGTGATCTGGCGGAGCGGGATGCGCTTCTCGCCCTTCCCGATCGTGGTTCGGGCGAGGAAACCGGTCCGGGTGATGGTGACGAACTTGCCGTCGTAGGTGACCGTGCCGTTGTGTCCGCGGACCTGCAGGGGAGCGCTCATGTCCGCCACGTCGCAGCTCCCCCGTGCGTCGTTACCGCTCAGGATGCTGCGGCCTTCCGGGCGCCTACCCCATCAGCGACGGGCTTGCGGCCCCGTCCGCCGGATCAGCAGACTCCCCGCGTGACGCACCCCCTCGACCCGCTCACCGCCGACGAGTTCCGCCAGGCCGCGGCGTTGTTGCGCCGGGAGAAGGGGGTGGCCCGGCCGGGGTGGCGGATCGCCGGGGTCATGCTGCGGGAGCCGGCGAAGGACGTCGTGCGCGCCCACCGGCCCGGCGACGCCGTCGACCGGGTCGCGCGGGCCGTCGTCTGGAGCACCACCACCGGTACGGCGCACATCGCGCACCTCGACCTCACCGGCGACGCGCTGCTGAGTTGGGAGGACCACCCCGGCCACCAGCCGAACGTGACGATCGACGAGTGGCACGAGTGCGACGAGGCGATGCGCGTCCACCCGGAGGTCGTCGCCGTGCTGGCCGAGCGGGGCATCACCGACCCGTCGCTGACGCTGATCGACGTCTGGACCTACGCCGGGACGCGCGTCCCCGACGCGCACCGGGGGCGACGGGTCGGCTGGTGCGACGTGTGGCTGCGCGACTCGGCCACGTCCAACCCGTACGCGCACCAGGTCGCCGGGCTCAAGCTCATCGTCGACCTGAACACGATGGAGCTGCTGGAGGTCCAGGACACCGCCCGGCCCGGGTTCCCGCCGGTGCAGGGGGAGTACGACCCCGAGTTCGTCCCCGACCACCGGCCGCGCGAGGGGCGCAAGCCGCTGCGCATCAGCCAGCCCGAGGGCGTCTCCTTCACGCTCGACGGCTACGAACTGGCGTGGCAGAACTGGCGGCTGCGGCTGGGGTTCACCCACCGCGAGGGCCTGGTGCTGCACCAGGTCGGCTGGGACGACGGGACCGGGGTCCGGCCGATCGCGCACCGGCTGTCGTTCGCCGAGATGGTCGTGCCCTACCGCGACCCGACGCCGCAGCACGCCGACCGCACCGCCTTCGACGTCGGCGAATGGGGCCTGGGCTTCATGACGACGTCGCTGGAGCTGGGCTGCGACTGCCTCGGCGAGATCACCTACGTCGACGCCGTGCTGCACGACTCGGCGGGCGAGCCGGTGGAGATCCCGAACGCGATCTGCCTGCACGAGGAGGACGACGGCGTGCTGTGGAAGCACGTTGACGGCCGCGCGGGCGCCCAGGTGCGGCGGCGCCGACGGATGGTGGTCTCCACCCACGTCACGGTGGCCAACTACGAGTACCTCACGTACTGGCGGTTCTACGAGGACGGCACGATCGAGTGCGAGGTGCGCGCCACCGGGATCATGGTCACCACGCCGTTCGAGGGCGACGCGCCGCCCTACGGCACGGTCGTGGACGCGCGGACCTATGCGCCCATCCACCAGCACTTCCTGGTCGCCCGGCTCGACCTGGACATCGACGGCGGCCCCAACACCGTCGTGCAGAGCCAGACCGCGCAGCTGCCGATGGGGCCGGACAACCCCGACGGCCTGGCGCTCGTGCAGCGGGAGGAGCCGCTGACCGTGGAGGGCGGGTTCGACCAGGACTGGGCGAGCCAGCGCGTGTGGAAGGTCGTCAACCCGCGCCGGCGCAACGCCCACGGCCGGCCGACGGCCTACAAGCTCGTCCCGAGCGCGACCGTGCCGGCGATGGTCGACGAGCGGTCGACGCTGTTCCAGCGGGCGCGGGTGATCGGCCACCAGCTGTGGGTGACGCCGTTCGACGCCGAGCAGCGCTGGCCGTGCGGGGAGTTCGTCAACCAGTCCGAGCGCGACACCGGCCTGCCGGTGTGGACCGCGGCCGGGCGCTCGATCGTGGAGGCCGACGTCGTGCTCTGGTACGTCTTCGGCATCCACCACGTGCCGCGGGTGGAGGACTGGCCGGTGATGCCGGTGGACGTGGTCGGCTTCCGGCTGACCGCGGCCGGGTTCTTCGACGCCAACCCGGCCCTCGACGTCGCCCCGGGGACGTAGCTCAGCCGCCCTCGCGCAGGGCCCAGGGCGACCCGTAGTCGGTGAGGAGGTCGAGGAAGGGGACGGCGTCGAGGGCCTCCGGCCCGAGCACCCCGGCCCCCGACCAGGCGCCCGACGCGATCAGCTCCAGCGCGACGACGGGGTTGACCGCGGTCTGCCACACCACGGCCTGGCAGCCGTACTCGGCCATCGACCAGGCGTTGTCGACGACGTGGTGCAGGTAGACCTCGCGCGGGGCGCCGTCGGTGCCGGTGCCGCGCACCCACAGCCCCGCGCAGGTGCGCCCGGTCATCTCCGGGCCGATCGTGGCGGGGTCGGGCAGGCACGCGGCGACGACCTCGCGCGGGGACACGTGCACATCCCCGACCCGCACCGGTGTCGTCGAATCCAGTCCCAGCTCGTGCAGCGTCCGCAGCACCTCGATCACCCGCGAGCCGAGCCCGTACTTGAACGTGACGCGCCGGGCGTCGACCCAGCGCGGTATCAGCAGCACCTCCTCGTGCTCGACGTTCACGCACTCCAGCGGGCCGATGCCGGCCGGGAAGTCGAACACCTCGGGCTCGCTGAACGGCGCGGTGGTGAACCAGCCGCGGTCGCGCTCCCACACGACGGGCGGGTTGAGGCACTCCTCGATGAGCGTCCAGATCGAGAACGACGGGGCGAAGGCGCGGCCCGGCACGACCAGGTCGGAGCCGTCGCGCACCCCGAGCTCGTCGATCTCGGCGAACAGGTGGTCGGCGGCGTAGCGGGCGAACACGTCCGACAGGCCCGGCTCGACGCCCATCCCGACCAGCGCGAGCACGCCGGCGTCGACGAAGTCGTCGTGCAGCGCGAACTGCTCGTCGCCGAGCTTGACGCCGGTGAGCTCGTGGGGCCGCTCGGGGTGCGGCACCGACATCGACATCGCCATGTCGAGGTAGGTGACGCGGGCGGCCAGCGCGGCGCGGAACAGCGGCATGACGAACCGCGGGTCGGTGGCGTTGAGCAGGGCGTCGGCGCGGTACGCGGCCAGCAGGGCGGCGACGTCGTCGGGGTCGGAGGCGTCGACGCGGGCCGCCACGACCCGGGGGTCGCCGGCCCGGTCGGCGACGGCCTGCGCCCGTGCCGGGTCGACGTCGGCCACCACCAGGCATTCCACGAACTCCCGGCGCGCTGCGATCGCCGCGACGGACCCCCCGACCCCGCCGGCCCCGACGACCACGATCCTCATGGAACGGAAAGGTAACCTTGCGGCCCTTGTGGGTGAAGGCCGTCACACGACATAAAGGGCGCATGACCGACGGCATCAGGACCGGGCCGGAGTCCGGCGCGCAGCTCAAGCCGGGCGCCATCTCCTTCCTGGACGCGGTGGTGATCGGCCTCGCCTCGACCTCGCCCGCCTACTCCCTGGCCGCGGTCATCGGGCCGATCGTCGCGCTGGCCGGGGTCTACGCCCCCGGCGTGCTGCTGGCGTCGTTCGTGCCGATGCTGCTCATCGCCAGCGCCTTCTACTACCTCAACCGGGTCGACCAGGACTGCGGCACCACGTTCTCCTGGGTCACCCGGGCGATGGGGCCGTGGCTGGGCTGGATCGGCGGCTGGGCGATCGCGATGACCGGCGTGCTGGTGATCGGCTCGCTGGCCGACGTCGCCGTCCGCTTCGGACTGCTGGCCGTCGGGCTGGACGACCTCGCCGCCAACACCCCCGTCGTCATCCCGATCACGGTGCTGGTGATCCTGGCGATGACGGCGCTGTGCGTGCTCGGCACCGAGCTGTCCGCGCGCGTGCAGAACGTGCTGATCATCGCCCAGGTCGTCTCGCTGCTGGTGTTCGCGGGCGTCGCGATCGGCCGGGCGCTGAGCGGCGACAGCCCGCTCGACCCGTTGACCCCGTCGATCACCTGGCTCAACCCGTTCGCGGAGGGCGGCGCGGCGCTGACGGCCGGACTGCTGCTGGGCGTGTTCGTCTACTGGGGCTGGGAGTCGGCGGTGAACCTCACCGAGGAGACGACCGACTCCGCCTCGTCCCCCGGCCGGGCCGGGATCGTCTCCACCGTCCTGCTGCTGGTGACCTACCTGGCCGTCGCCTACGCCATCGTCTCCTTCGCCGGCACGGACTTCCTGGCCGGGAACGAGGAGGAGGGCGAGCTGATCTTCGCGCTGCTGGGCGAGGAGGTGCTCGGCGGCTGGGATTGGGTGCTGCTGGTCTCGGTGGCCACGTCGGCGCTCGCGTCGACCCAGACGACGATCATCCCGGCGTCGCGCACCGGGCTGTCGATGGCGCGCCGGGCCGCCCTGCCCCGCAGGCTCGCGCACATCCACCCCCGCTTCCGCACCCCGGACGTGTCCACCTGGACGGTGGCCGTCATCGCCTCGGTCTGGTACGTGGTGATCAGTCTGATCAGCGAGAACGCCCTGCTGGACTCGCTGACCGCGCTGTCGCTGCTCATCGCGTTCTACTACGCCCTCACCGGCATCGCCTGCGCCGTCTACTACCGGCGCCAGCTGCTGCGCAGCGCCACGAACTTCCTGTTCATCGGCCTCGGGCCGCTGATCGGCGCGGGGCTGCTGATCTGGCTGCTGGTCCGCTCGGTCGTCGACCTCAACGACGTCGAGGCGTCCGCGACGGGCACGTCGTGGTTCGGGTTCGGGCCGCCGCTGGTGATCGGGCTCGCGGTGTTCCTGCTGGGTATCGTGATCATGTTCGGCTGGCGGGTCGGCCACCCCGAGTTCTGGCGCGAACGACCCGGCCTCGCGCCGGAGCAGGAGGCAGAGCAGTGAGCGAGCGTCAGCGAGCGAACAATCGGCACAGTGCCTTGCGCGAAGCGCCGACCGAGCGCAGCGAGGGAGAGCGATGAGCGCGATCGTCCTCGGGTACGACCGTTCCCCGGGCGCGGAACGCGCGCTGGAGACGGCGATCGAGGTGGCGAAGCGCTACGAGGTGCCGCTCGTGCTCGTGCACGGCATCCACCCGCCCGGCGGCGTCGGCGAGGAGGCGCGCCAGGCGCGCGCCGCGCTGGACGAGTCGGCCGACCGCGTCACCGCCCCGGCCGTCGCCGCGGCCGAGGCCGCGGGCGTGCCCGTCGTCGTCGAGGTCGTCGACGACAAGCCCGCGCAGGCGCTCGTCGCCGCCGCCGACCGGCACGACGCCGCGGTGATCGTGGTCGGCACCTGGAACGAGAGCCCGATGCGCGGCGCGCTGCTCGGGTCGGTGGCCCACAAGCTCCTGCAGCTGTCCACTCGCCCGGTGCTGTGCGTGCCGGGGCCAGGGGACTGAGCCGGGCCTTGCCCGGGCCCGGGGAGCCTGACGAGACTGGCGCGATGCCCGACAAGACCGTCCTGCGCAACTTCGTCAACGGCGAGTTCGTCGACCCCGCCGAGGGCGGTCACACCGACGTAGTCGACCCCGCCACGGGCGAGGTGTACGCCTCGGCGCCGCTGTCCACCGCGCCCGACGTCGACGCGGCCTTCGCCGCCGCGGCCGCGGCGTTCGCGGAGTGGAAGCGCACCACCCCGGCCGAGCGGCAGGCCGCGCTGCTGGCGATGGCCGACGCCGTCGAGGGGGCGGCCGGGCGGCTGGTGGAGGCCGAGGCCCGCAACACCGGCAAGCCGGTCGGGCTGACCACCAGCGAGGAGATCCCGCCGATGGTCGACCAGATCCGGTTCTTCGCCGGGGCGGCGCGGATCCTGGAGGGGCGGTCGTCCGGCGAGTACATGCGCGGCTACCAGTCGAGCGTGCGGCGCGAGCCCGTCGGCGTCGTCGGGTCGGTGACGCCCTGGAACTACCCCATGATGATGGCGGTCTGGAAGTTCGCGCCCGCGCTCGCCGCCGGCAACACGATCGTCCTCAAGCCCAGCGACACCACCCCGGCCAGCACGGTGCTGCTGGCCGAGCTGTTCGCCGACCTGCTGCCGCCCGGGGTGTTCAACGTCGTCTGCGGCGACCGGTCCACCGGGGCGCTGCTGGCCGCGCACCCCACCCCGGCCATGGTGTCGATCACCGGCAGCACCCGGGCGGG
This sequence comes from Pseudonocardia lacus, assembly GCF_018531445.1. GTDB lineage: Bacteria > Actinomycetota > Actinomycetes > Mycobacteriales > Pseudonocardiaceae > Pseudonocardia > Pseudonocardia lacus. The sequence continues at coordinate 19,878 of NZ_JAHDTH010000072.1, read as the reverse complement.
CAAGGCGGTCGCCACCGCCGCCGCCCCGAACATCACCCGCACCCACCTGGAGCTGGGCGGCAAGGCGCCGTGCGTCGTGTTCGCCGACGCCGACCTCGCCGCGGCGGCCGAGGGCATCGCCGTCGCCGGCTACTTCAACGCCGGGCAGGACTGCACCGCCGCCACCCGCGTGCTCGTCCACGAGTCCGTGGCCGGCGACCTCGTCGCGGCGCTCGCCGAGCAGGCGGCCGGCGTGCGCCTGGCGCGCGACGAGGACGACTCCGACGACCTGTTCATCCCGCCGGTCAACAACCCCACCCAGCTCGCGCACGTCTCCGGGCTGGTGGAGCGCGCGCCCGCGCATGCCTCGATCGTCGCCGGTGGTGCGGCGGCCCCCGGGTCGGGCTACTTCTACGCGCCCACGCTCGTCGAGGGCCTGCGCCCGGGCGACGAGCTGGTCCGCACCGAGATCTTCGGGCCGGTGATCACCGTGCAGACCTTCGCCGACGAGGAGGAGGCCGTCCGGCTGGCCAACGACACCGACTACGGGCTCGCCTCCAGCGTGTGGACGACGTCGCACACGACGGCGCTACGCGCCTCGGCGGCGATCGACGCGGGCTGCGTGTGGATCAACTGCCACATCCCGCTCGTCGCGGAGATGCCGCACGGCGGGTTCAAGCAGTCCGGCTACGGCAAGGACCTGTCGGCGTACTCGCTGGAGGACTACACGCGGGTCAAGCACGTCATGTCGTTCGTCGGCGAATGAGGTACGGGGCGCAGTACGGCCCCGACGTCACGTTCCTCGGCGTCCCCGGGTGCGACTGGCGCGAGCCCTCGACCTACGCCGACGCGCACGTCGTCGTCATCGGGGCGCCTTTCGACGGCGGCACCTCGCACCGGCCGGGCACCCGGTTCGGCCCGTCGGCGATCCGGCAGGGCTGCTACCTGCCCCACGACGGGTCGCGACCGTCGCTGGCGCTGCGCGTCGACGGGCTGGAGGGCGTGTACGACGCCGGCGACGTGGAGATGTTCTCCGGCGACGCGGTGCGCTCGGTGCGCGACCTGCAGGAGGCCGTGCACGCGGTCACCGCGACCGGGGCGGTACCGCTGGTGCTGGGCGGTGACCACACCATCGCCTGGCCGGACGCCGCGGGCGTGGCCCAGCACCTGGGCGCCGGCCGCATCTCGATGATCCACTTCGACGCGCACGCCGACACCGGCGACGTCGAGTTCGGCTCGCTCGTCGGGCACGGGCAGCCGATGCGCCGGCTCATCGAGTCCGGCGCCCTGCGCGGCGACCGGTTCCTGCAGGTCGGCCTGCGCGGGTACTGGCCGGGGCCGGAGACGCTGGCCTGGATGGCCGAGCAGGGCATGCGGTCCTACGAGATGACCGAGATCGGGGCGCGCGGCCTCGACGCCTGCCTCACCGAGGCGTTCGCGATCGCGCTGGACGACTGCGACGGCGTGTTCCTCTCCGTCGACGTCGACGTGTGCGACCCCGCGCACGCCCCCGGCACCGGCACCCCCGAGCCGGGCGGGCTCACCGCGCGCGAACTGCTCGACGCCGTGCGCCGGATCGCGGTCGAGCTGCCGGTCGTCGGGATGGACGTGGTGGAGGTCAGCCCGCCCTACGACCACGCCGAGCTGACCAGCTTCCTGGCCAACCGGGTGGTGCTGGAGGCGCTGTCCGGGATGGCGCTGCGCCGCCGCGGCGACCCGTGGGACCCGGCCCGGCCGCTGCTGGACGGCCGCTGACGGCGACGTCGCGGGCGCACCGTCGCGGGGCCGGGCTCAGGCGTCGACCGCCACCGGGACGGCGCCGATCGAGGCCGCGGCGTCGCCGAGCGCGGCCAGGAGCGCGGCGGTGGCGGGCGGGTCCGGCGGCTCGCCGTAGGTGGCCGCGTAGATGTGCTGGCGCGATCCGGGCAGCTCGCTGGCCACGACGCCGGCGGCGCGGTGGGCGCGCAGGGCCAGCCCGGGACTGGTCGTGACGCCCAGCCCGGCGGCCACCAACGCCTGCATGACGACCATGTCGTCGGAGGTGTAGCCGATCCGGGGTTCGAACCCCTGCGCGGCGCACATCGACAGCAGGTGGCTGCGGCACCGGTCGCAGCCGGCGATCCAGGTCGCGTCGCGCAAACCGGGAAGCGTCTGCCCCGCTTCGGTGGACAGCAGGTACAGGGGGTCGTCGAGCAGGTGGTGCAGCCGGACGTCCGGCGGTTCCAGCTCGGTGTCGTCGTAGCGGAAGATGATCGCGAGGTCGATCTCGCCGGTGCGCAGCTTCTCCAGCGCCTCGGGCGGCTGCGTGTCGGTCAGGCCGATCTGCAGGCCGGGGTGCCGGGCGGTCAGCGCGGCCACCGCGCGCGGGATGAGCGAGCCGATCACCGACGAGAAGCTGGCCACGCGCACCCGCCCGGCGCTCAGGCCCACGTGCGCGGACAGCTCGGCGTCGGCCGCGTCGATCCGCCCGAGGATCTCGGCGGCGCGCACGGCCAGCAGCCGGCCGGCGGGGGTCAGCCGGACCCCGCGGCCGGCGCGCTGCAGCAGCTGCGCGCCGGTCTCGGCTTCGAGCCGGGCGAGGTGGTGGCTGACCGTCGGCTGCGTGTAGTGCAGCTCCCTCGCGGCCGCGGTGACCGACCCCAGGCGCGCGAGCGCGTCGATGACGCGGAGCCTCGTCACGTCCAACATCTATCGAGCCCGTCTATCGACCAGCATGAGCATTGACATTAGACGTATGAATCGGTCGGTTGCACGCTGTTCGACATGACCTCGACGCTCACCCGCCCCGTGGAGGGGCTCACCGACCTGGTCGACGGCATCCGCGACGCCGTCGCCGCGCACACCGATTGGGCTGTCACCGCTCGGCTCGTCGCGGAGCAGCTGCGCGAGCACCTCCCGGGCCCCGACGTCCTGACCGCCGAGCAGCGCCGGGGCTCGCCGGACGACTACGTCGCCCACACCCTGCACGTGGAGCCGGACGGCACGTTCTCCGTCATCGCGGTGGTGTGGCGCACCGGCCAGCGCACCCGGATCCACGACCACGTCACGTGGTGCGCGCTCGGCGTCATCCAGGGCGTCGAGCACGAGGAGCTCTTCGACGCCGACCTCAACCCGATCGGCGTCAGCGACAACCACGTCGGCGACGTCGCCGGGTTCGCCCCACCCGGCGACATCCACCGCGTCCGCAACACGGGCGGGACGACGGCGATCTCGATCCACGTCTACGGGACCGACGTCTCCCGCCTCGGCGGCACCGCCCGCCGCTACTACGACTGAACCGACCGAGGAGGACCGCCATGTCACTCGTCCGCATCCACAACTTCGCCATCTCCCTCGACGGCTACGGCACCGGCGAGGGGCAGAGCGCCACCGCGCACTTCGGCCACGCAGGCGACCGGCTGCACCAATGGATGTTCACCACCAGCTGGTGGCAGCCCGGCGGCAGCGCCGGCGTCGACGACGCCTTCGTCCAACGGCACGACCCCGGCATCGGCGCCGAGATCATGGGCGCCGGGAAGTGGGGCCACCCCGGCTGGCAGGACGACCCGGACTGGAGGGGCGCGTGGGGACCCAACCCGCCGTTCCACACCCCGGTCTTCGTGCTCACCCACCACCCGCGCCCGCCGATCGAGATGGAGGGCGGCACGACGTTCCACTTCCTCGACGCCACCCCCGCCGAAGCGCTCGACGCCGCCCGCGAGGCCGCGGGAGGCAAGGACGTGCGCATCGGCGGCGGCCCCACCGTCGTCCGCGACTTCCTCGCCGCCGGGCTCGTCGACCACGCGCACATCGCGGTCGTCCCGATCATGCTCGGGCGGGGGGTGCGGCTGTGGGACGGGCTGGAGGGCCTGGAGGAGGGCTACCGGGTCGAGGCGACGTCCGCGCCCAGCGGAGTCACGCACCTGACCTTCACCCGCCCGACCAGCTGACCCACCTCCCCACCCACCCGAACCCTCCAGCGGGTGATCCCGCGCAACCGGCGGACCCGACGATCGCGTGCGAGCATGCGCGAATGGTCGAAGCGACGGACGTCGGGCCGCCGGCGGCTCCCGCGACGAAGCTGAAGCGGACGGTCGGCGTGCTGCTGCTGTTCTTCTTCATCGTCGGCGACACCCTCGGCGCCGGGATCTACACGCTGGTCGGCACCATGGCCGCGGACGTCGGCGGCATGCTGTGGCTGCCGCTGGTGCTGGCGCTCGTGCCCGCTCTGCTCACCGCGGGCACCTACGCGGAGATGATCACGAAGTACCCGCACGCCGGTGGGGCGTGCCGGTACGTGCAGCGCGCGTTCGACCTGCCGTACCTGTCGTTCGTGGTCGGCTTCCTGATGCTGGCGTCCGGGATCACCACCTCGGCGCTGCTGGCGAACGCGTTCGCCGGCGACTACCTCAGCGAACTGGTCGACGTGCCCGCCGCGCCCGTCTCGGTCGTGTTCCTGCTGCTGCTGATCGCGGTCAACCTGCGCGGGGTCCGGGAGTCGCTGTCGGCGAACGTCGTGATGACCGTCATCGAGGTGTCCGGCCTGGTCCTGGTGATCGTCGTGGCGGCGCTGGTCTTCGGCAACGGGCAGGGCGACCCGGCGCGGATCCTGACGCCGTCGCCGGACCAGCCCCTGCTGATGGGCGCCTTCGCGGCCTCGGTGGTGGCGTTCTTCTCCTTCCTCGGCTTCGAGGCCGCCGCCAACATGGCCGAGGAGGTGAAGGACCCGTCGCGGGCCTACCCGAGGGCCCTGTTCGGGGCGATCTGCACCGCGGGCGTCATCTACCTGCTGATCGCCCTCGGTGCCGCGATCGTCGTCGACCCGGCCACGATGGCGAACTCCAGCGGCCCGCTGCTCGAGGTCATCACCGCGTCCGGGCTGGCCGTCCCGGGCTGGCTGTTCTCGCTGATCGCGCTGGTGGCCATCGCCAACGGGGCGCTGCTGTTCCTGGTGATGGCCAGCCGGGCCACCTACGGCCTGGCCGAGATCGGGCTGCTGCCGTCGGTTTTCGGCCGGGTGGCCGCGCGGCGCGGGACGCCGTGGGTGGCGATCCTCGCCGTCGGCGCGGCCGCCATCGGCATGAGCTTCGTCGGCGACATCGGCCGGCTGGCGGACACCACCGTGCTGCTGCTGGTGCTGGTGTTCATCTCCACCAACGTCTCGGCGATCGTGCTGAAGAAGGACCGCGTCGAGCACGAGCACTTCTCCGTGCCGATCGTCGTGCCCGTCCTGGCGATCGTCGCCAGCATCGTGCTGCTCACCCAGCAGGGCGCCGAGTCCTGGCTGATCGCGGCGGGCTACCTGGCGGTCGGCTCGGTCCTGTTCCTGATCGCGCAGTACAGCCGCAAGCGCCTGGACGCCGAGCCGGCCGCGTGATCACCAGGGGATGACGCCGTCGTCCTCGACGAAGGTGCCGCTCGGCCCGCCGTCGGGCAGCGTGGCCAGGCGGATCGCCGTGGCGGCGCCCTGCTCGGGGGTGCGCGGGCCCTGGAAGCCGGTGAAGTCGGTGGCGACCAGCCCCGGGCACGCCGCGTTGATCAGGATGCCCGTGCCGGCGAACTTCCGGGCGTACTGCACGGTGACGGCGTTGAGGAACGTCTTGGACGGCGCGTAGGCCGCCATGATCGGCCCGACGTCGACGTCCGGGTCGGCCTGCCGGGTCAGGGACGCCACGCTGCTGGAGACGTTGACGATGCGCGGGGACGGCGAGCGCCGCAGCAGCGGCAGCACCGCGTTGGTCACCCGGATGACGCCCAGCACGTTGGTCTCGACGACCGCGCGGACGACGTCGAGGTCGAGCGTGGTCGGGTCCTGCGTCCAGTCGGGGCCGGTGGGACCGGAGATGCCGGCGTTGTTGACCAGGACGTCGAGGCGCCCGGCCGTCCGCTCGACGAGTTCGGCGGCGGCGGTGGCGCTGCGGTCGTCGGTGACGTCCAGCGGCACGCCGAACGCGTCGACGTCGCAGGCGCGCAGCTTCTCGACGGCGGTCTCCAGCCGACCCGCGTCGCGCGCCCCCACGCCCACCCGGTACCCGAGTGCGCCGAGGCCGGCCGCGATCTCGTACCCGATCCCCTTGTTCGCGCCGGTCACCAGCGCGGTCTTCGTCTCGCTCACGCCGTCGATGGTCGGCCGCGGACCGGTGCCGCGGCCAAGACCGATGCGGTGCGCTGTGATACCTGGCAGGTATCACGGCGGCGTACGGTGGGGCGGTGGACGATCTGGAGACCCGCGAGCTGAGGTACTTCGTGGCCGTCGCCGAGGAGCTGCACTTCGGCCGTGCCGCCCAGCGGTTGGGCATGGCCCAGCCGCCGCTGTCGCGGGCCATCCAGCAGCTGGAGCGGCGCCTGGGCGTCGGTCTGCTGGAGCGCGACCGGCGCGGCGTCGCGCTGACCGCGGCCGGGGAGGTGCTGCTGCGGGAGGGGCGCGCGACCCTCGACGCGGCCGCGGCGGCCGCGCGCCGCGCTCGTCGCGCCGGTGGCGCCGACGGCCCCGGCGAACGCCTGGTGCTGGCGGCGAAGGCCGCCGGGTCCCACGAGCTGCTGCAGAAGCTCCTCGACGCCCACGCGGCCGAGCCCGGCGCGGCCGAGGTCGAGGTGCTGCTGTGCGGGCTCTGCGAGCAGGAGGCGATGCTGCGCGACGGCCGCGCCGACGTGGCGCTGATGTACACGCCGTTCAACTCCCTCGTCGGGTTCGACAGCGAGGAGCTCGCGACCGAGGGGCAGGTCGCCATCCTGCCCGCCGCGCACCCCCTCGCCGCCCGCACGACCCTGTCCCTGGCCGACATCAGCGACGTCCCCGGCCTGCCGCTCGCCCGCTGGCCCCGCCGCGACGGCGGCTACCCGCCCGGCCCGGGCCCGGAGATCCGCGACCAGACGCAGCTGGCCCAGCTGGTCGCGCTCGGCCGCACCGTCGCCGTCTTCCCCGAGTACGGCCGCTCGTGGCTGTGGGCCGAGCACGCCGCCGTCCCGCTGACCGACGCGCCGCCGGTCGTCACCCACATCGCCTGGCCGCCGCACAGCCGCTCGCGCGCCCTCGCCGGGCTGGTCCGCACGGCCACCCGGCTGTGACGGCTCCGGCCGGGCCGGGTTGACGAGCCCGTCCTGCACGACGCCCCCGTAGGGCAGCCGCACCCCGGTCGATGCAGCACTGCACGGCCGATCGGGGGCGCGGGGTTGCCCGATGGGTAGGAAACCCTGCCCGTCGGGCGCACCGTTGTGGCCGTCGCGATGAGTCCGCGGCGGCGCCGCGGTCCGGATGATTGACACCGGTCGACCGGAACCCAGCGGTCACGGGCACGAGGAGGGGAACGATGCAGTTCATCACCGACATCGCGCTCAGTGGGCGCGACCGCGCCATCCTGCGGGCCGTCGCGGCCGGCAACGCCGAGCTCAGCTGGGGCGCCGAGCCCGACCTGCTGCTCGACGGCCGCTACTGCTGCGACCAGCCCGCCGCGCACCGGCTCGCCCGGGCCGGCCTGATCGCCCCCGTCCGGGTGTGCTCCGCGGGCCAGCGGGTGCCGGCGACGGTCACCGCAGCCGGGCGGCGCGAGCTGGGCGTCCCGGCCGCCGCGTAGCCCCCGCCGCCGTGTGACGCGCTCGCTCGGACGGGTGAAGCCGCAGGTCGGGGCACCGGGGGTGGGGTACTGCTGCTCCATGTCGTCCTGCTACCTCTCCACCTGCCCGCGGAGCCACCGGCGGCCGCGGGACGCGATGCGGGAGAACTGGTCGGACCTGGTCTCGGAGTGGTCGCCGGTGTGGGCCGTCCAGATCGACGACCGACCGGCCCTTGTGGCGCTCGCGCGCGACCGGCTGGTCGTGACGAGCACGGTGCCCGAGCGCCCGGAGCACGCGATCGGGTTCGACCGCGTCCGCGATGTCTCCGCGGTGCGCTCGGTCGTGCACATCATGGACCGCGGTGGGGACTGCTACGACTTCGCGTTCCCCGACGGCGCCGCCGCCGTCCGCGCCGCGAAGGTGATCGAGGAGATGCGCGCGGCCGCGTGCGGGCGATGGGCCGGGGAGGCAGCCGTGGGAGCTGACGAGCAGCCGGAGGACCTGCTGGCCCGGCGCGGCAACGGGCACCCGGTGGCCCGGGGGCGCGTGGTGCGCTGGGTCGACGACCTCGACCTCGACGACGACGGCATGGACGAGACGGGCGACGCCGAGCACGCCGAGCACGCCGAGCACGTGGAGCAGGCCCCCGAGCAGGCCCCCGAGCAGGCCCCCGAGCAGGGCGAGGGCGTCGAGGACCCGTCGCCGGACGAGCGCCCCGCCTCCGACGCCGTCGACGACAGCCGCGACGTGCGGCCGGAGAGCCCTCCGGAGCCGCCCGTCGAACCCCCGGCCGCGGAGATCGGCGACTACCCCCTCGACGACTCGGACTGGGGCCTGCTGCCCATCGAGCGGGAGGTGGCGATGGCGCTGGCCGCGGGCCTGCCGCTCGACGGCTCACCCGCTCGACCCGCGCCGGGGCAGAGCTCCCCGACCGACCCGGTCCTGTCGATCCCCGCGCAGGCGACGCCACCGGTCGAGGAGTCCGTGCTGCTGGTGACCACCGACACCGTGCCGGGCCGGACGATCGCGCTCGTGCACGGCGACGTGCTGTCGGTCGCGTCGTGGCCGTCGGTCGGGCAGCCCGGACGCAGCGTGCACGAGACCGCCCGCGCCCGGCTGGCCCAGGCCGCGCTGCAGCGGGGCGGCGACGCCGTCGTCGGCCTGCGCTACGGCTCCACCGGGGCCATCAGCGGCGACGTCGTCGCCTACGGCACCGCGGTGACGCTCGAACCGCCGGAGGCGCGCTCCGCCGCGGAGACCGTCGCGGAGACCGTCGCGGCGGGCGAGGGCTGAGCACGCCGGAGGTGATCGGCCAGAAGGGCGCGCGGCCCGTCGACCACCCGGTCGCGGACCACGGTGACGCCGCTCACCGGGTCCCGCGCCCCACCGCGGGTTAGCGTCGGACCATGACCGTCTCCGCTGGTGACAGCATCCCCGACGTCGAGCTGCGGACCATGACGCCGGACGGACCCGGCACCGTGCGCACCGCCGACGTCCTCGGCAAGGGCAAGGTCGTGCTGTTCGCCGTCCCCGGCGCGTTCACCCCCGGCTGCTCCAACGTGCACCTGCCCGGGTTCGTGCAGAACTCCGCGGAGCTCAAGGCCAAGGGCGTGGACACGATCGCCTGCGTGGCCGTCAACGACGTGTTCGTGATGGACGCCTGGGGCAAGGCCCACGGCGCCGACGACATCCTGCTGCTCGCCGACGGCAACGCCGAGTTCACCGAGGCCATGGGCCTCGTGCTGGACGGCAGCGGCGCCGGGCTGGGCCGGCGCTCCAAGCGCTACGCGGCGATCCTGGAGGACGGGGTGCTGCGCAGCATCGACGTCGACGAGTCCGGTATCAACCTGTCGACCTGCTCGAACGTCCTGCTCAAGCTCTGACGGGCGCGGCCGCCGGCCCGGACGAAAGCGGCTTTCGTCCAACCAGATCGGACGAGAGCCGCGCTCGTCCGGACCCCATCGGGGTGTGCGTGGAGGGCGCGTCACCGATTCCACCGGATCCGCCACCCCGACGGACGCCGGTTCGGCTTGTCTGCGGCGGCCGGGGCCATCAGGCTGTCCGGGTGAGTGACAAGACGGTCGAACTGCAGCTCGACGACGCCGGCCTGGCGATCGACCTGCCCCGCCCGGTCGATCCCCGCGACGTGGTCCAGGACGTGCCGTTCCGGCCCGTCCAGTTCCGCGACGACGACCTGCCGACAGCCCTGGAACGGTCGGCGGCGTGGCTGCGCGGGGCGCAGCAGTGGCTGGGCGAACCGGTGGACGTGATCGCCATCCACCTCGACTACGACGACCAGGACGGTTCGCCGTATTACGAGGTCAAGCTGCTGTGCAACGAGGAGGACCTGGCGGGGGCCCCGCTGGCGGTCCGCCGGTCCGAGTAGGCGCAACCCACCATCCGATCGAGCCCGGTCCCGCGGGAGCCCCCGCGGGACCGGGTCACGGGATGACCCGGCGGGCCCGCAGGTCGGCGAACATCCGGGGGAACATCTCGGCGGTCTCCACGTACTCGTGGAAGCCGAACCGGCGGGCCTTGCTGCCGTCGGCGAAGAAGTCGTAGTCCCAGCCGAACACCGCGTCCCCGAAGGGCCACGAGGAGACCTCCGCGTACTTGTGGCGCAGCCCGTGCCGTTCGACGAGGCGGTCCCACACGGGTTCCTTGTCGGCCATGGCGTCGGTCAGCGACATCGGCAGCGGCGGGGCCACGTCGAGGTCGAACCAGGCGGCGATGCGCGGCCACATGTCGTCCCAGCGGAACAGGTCGCCGTTGGCGATGTTGAAGGCCTCGTTCGCGCAGCGCGGGTCGGTGGCCGCCCACACGGTGGCCCGGGCCAGCAGGCCGGCGTCGGTCATCTCCAGCAGGGTGCGGTAGGCGCCGGTGGCGCCGGGGAAGCGCAGCGGCAGGCCGAGCTCCTTGCTGATCGAGGCGTAGACGGCGAGCACGGCGACGAGGTTCATCGGGTTGCCCAGGGCGTGCCCGCAGACGACCGACGGCCGGATCGCCGACCAGGTCCAGTCCCGCTCGGCGGCGCGCTGCTGCAGGAACTCCTGCTGGGAGACGTTGAACTCCGGGGGCATGTGCCCGGGGTCGGATTCGCGCGCCGGGGTGCGGAACGGGCCGAGGTGCGCGCCGTAGACCTTGTAGCCCTGCATGAGGCTGACGTGGCGCAGCCCGGGCGCGACGGCGTCGATCGCCTCGACGGCGTTGACGAGCATGGCGAGGTTGGGCGCGACCAGCTCGGACCAGGTGGGTCGGTCCTGGTAGGCGGTGTAGAAGACGTGGGTGGCGGCGCCGAGGTCGGCGAGCCGCTCGCGGCAGTCGTCGGGGTCGAGCAGGTCGACCTGGACGTGCCGGACGCGCTCGCGCGGTTCGCCGGGGCGGCGGGACAGGCCGACGACGTCCCAGTCGTCGAGGCCGGCGAGGTGGTCGACGAGGGTGCGGCCGATGACGCCCTGGGCGCCGACGACGACGGCGGTCTTGCGGTTGGAGCTCATGGGTCGAGCTTCGGCCGCCCACCGCCATGAATCCAATGCATAGTTTGCACAGGGTCCATAGGATCGCCTCATGTTCAGCCTGCGCCAGCTGGAGTACCTGGTCACGGTGGTGGACACCGGGTCCTTCACCCGGGCCGCCGCACTCCTGCACGTCACCCAGCCGGCCCTCTCGCACCAGGTCCGGGCGCTGGAGCAGCAGGCGGGGGGACGGTTGCTGGAGCGGCTGCCGCGGACGGTGCGGGCCACACCGATGGGGCGGGCGCTGCTGCCGCACGCCCGGGCCGCGCTGGCCGACGCCGAGCGGGCCCGGCTGGCCGCCCGCCAGGCCGTCGGGCTGGACTGCGGCGAGCTGGAGGTGGCCACGGTGTACTCGGTGGCGCTGGGAGTGCTGCCGCCCGCGCTGCGCGCCTGGCACCGCGCCCACCCCGACGTCCGGGTCCGGTTGATCGAGCACCGCCACGTCGACGAACTGGCCGAGGCGATGGCCGGTGGGCAGGCCGACGTGGCCGTCGGCCCGGTGCCCGAGGAGTGGGAGGGGCCGGTCCGCGCGCTGGGGGAGGAGGAGTTCGTGGTGGTCCTGCCCCCGGACGACCCGGCGGCCCGCGGCGCCGGCCTGCTCGACCTGGCCGAGCTGGCCGACCGGCGCTGGGTCCACTACGCCCCCGGCCACGGGCTGGCCGACCTGCTCGACCGGGCCTGCGCCGCCGCGGGCTTCTCGCCCCGGCCCGCCGTGCGCACCGAGCAGACGGCCGCCGCCCCGGTGCTCGCCGCGACCGGCCTCGGCCCCGCGCTGACGCCGTCCAACATCGTGCCCGCCGGCTTCGACGGTGCCCTGCGCTGGCCCGACCCGCCGATCACCCGACGCCTGGTCGCCTACACCCGCGGCGAGCCCGACCCGCTGACCGCGGCGTTCCTCGACGCGCTCGCCGCCGGGTGCCGGCCCCGCCCGGCGCACCTCACGGCACCCCGCGCCGAGCCGAGCCGGCCCCCGATCCGGCTGTAGCGAGCGGTCAGGCCGGGCTCATCGTCCGGTGCTCGCGCGGGCTCACCCCGCGCACCCGCTTGAACGCCGTGCTCAGCGCGTACGGGCTGGCGTAGCCGACCTGGCGGGCCACGCCGGCGACGGTCGCATCGGGCTCGCGCAGCAGGTCGGCGGCCAGCGCCAGCCGCCAGCCGGCCAGGTAGGACATCGGGGGCTCGCCGACGGCTTCGGTGAAGCGGCGGGCCAGCGCGGCGCGGGAGACGCCGACGTCGGCGGCCAGCGAGGCGACCGTCCACGGCCGGGCCGGCTCGTCGTGCAGGCGGCGCAGCGCCCGGCCGACCAGCGGGTCGCGGTGCGCGGAGTACCACGCCGGGGCGGCGGTGCGGTCGAACCAGGTGCGCAGCACTGTGATCACCAGCAGGTCGAGCAGCCGGTCGAGGACGGCCTCCTGGCCGGGGTCGTCGCGGCCGACCTCGGTGGCCAGCAGCCCCACCAGCGGCGAGGCGAGCTCGGCCGCGGACAGGGTGAACAGCGGCGGCAGCGCGTCGAGCAGCCGCTGGCTGACCGCGCCGGGCTGCTCGTAGGCCCCGCAGACCGTGCTGATGGGGCCGTCCGGGTCGGTGCCCCAGGTGCGCACACCGAGGTCGATGGGGTAGGCATCGGGGATGCCGATCGGGTAGCACTGCTGCCCCGGCTTGACCACCACCTGCGGCGGGCTGGCCGGGTCGTCGGCCATCGTGTAATGGCCCGGCCCGCGGGCGACGCCCACGTCGCCGGCGTCCAGGCGCACCCACGGCCCGCCGTCGCCGGCGACCCACACCGTGCCCCGCACGACGGCCACCAGCGTCAGCGGGGACTCGTCCTCCAGCCGGATCGCGAACGGCGAGGAGAACGTCGTGCGCAGCACGAACGCGCCGCGCGCCCGCGGCCCGTCCAGGAATCCGGCCAGCGCGTCCACGCCGCCATCGTAGACGCCCGCGTATGCATCCGAGCGGTTCGACGATGGAGCGTCCAGCCCGGCACCGGGAGCATTCACGACATGACAGACACACTCCTCGCCACCGCCACCCGGGCGATCGCCAAGCGCTCCTTCTGCACCCTGGCCACCGCGTCCGACGCCTCGCGGCCGCACATCGCGGGCGTCCTCTACTCCGCCGCCGGACGCACCCTCTACGTCAGCACGTTCCGCGACAGCCGCAAGGCCCGCAACGTCGCGGTCAACCCGCGGGTGGCGGTCACCGTCCCGGTCCGCCGGCTGCCGGTCGGACCGCCGGCCGCGGTCCAGTTCCAGGGCACCGCGCGGATCCTGGACAACGACGACCCGGAGATCCGCGAGCTGGCCGCGGCCGGCCGGCTCAAGGCCATCAGCGGGCACGGCGAGCTGGAGCTCGACGGCGGCTGCGTCCTGCGGATCGAGCCCGGCCGGCGGATGGTGACCTTCGGGCTGGGCATGCCGCTGCTGCGCTTCCTGCGCGACCCGCTCAACGCCGCCGGCGCGGTGGATCTGCCCGTCGAGCCGGCCGCGTGAGAATTCGCGACGACGGCCGTAACCCCGCGGCCGCGGCGCCGTTGGGAAGGACATCACCCGTTCGGGTGGCCCGGCGGGTCGGGCGGAGGTCGGGAGGGGGCCTCCGCCCGCCGCTCGGCCGGGGCTCACTCCACCCGCAGAGCGCGGTCCAGGCCGGTGATCTCCAGCAGCCGCTGCTGCGACGGGCGCAGCCCGGTGAGCGCCAGCGTCGCGCCCGCCTCCCGGAACAACCGGTCGGCCCGCACCAGCACCCCCAGGCCGGCGGCGTCGAGGAAGTCCAGCTCGCTCAGGTCGAGCACGACGTACCGGTAGCCCTCGCCGCACAGCGCCGACAGCGCGTCCCAGAGCTGGGCGATGCTGGAGATGTCGAGCTCGCCGGACAGGTCGGCGGTGCCCCCGGTGGGGCCGAGCTCGGAGCGCACGGCGACCGCGAACGGGCGGTGGCGGTGCGCGGTCACGTCGTGCTCCCGAGGTCGGGCTGCGAAGGACTTCCGACGACGGTAGGGCGGCACTTCCGGCGGCGGCACCGCCGGAAGGGGATCGGGCTCAGCCCAGCATCCAGCGCATCCGCACCACGGTGCCGGTCTCGTCGTGGCGCACGTCGACCTCGTCGGCCAGCCCGCGGATGATGACCAGGCCGCGGCCGCGCCAGCCGGGGTCGCCGGCCGGGGGCCGCCAGCGCCCCTCGTCGCTGACCGTGGCCTCCAGGACGCCGTTCTCGCGCCGCACGTCGAGGCGGGCGTCGCCGGCGCCGCCGGGGTAGGCGTGGTCGGCGACGTTCGCCAGCGCCTCGTAGGCGGCCAGCACCACGTCCTCGACCAGGGGCTCGTCCAGGCCGGTCTGGTGGGCCCACCGCTCGACCTCGTGCCGCGCCCCGGACAGCTGCGGCGCCAGCGAGCCGCCGGTCAGCCGCAGCCGCAGCGGGGGCGGCCGCCCGACCGGTGCGCGCATTCCTGACCTCCCGTGACCGGGCCCATCGCATGGGCCCGTTTCCGAGGTACCCGGTGCGGTGGGCACCCAACCGGACGGCGCGCCGCTCGCCGTCGCTCGGCTAGGGTGGCCCCCCAGGTTGGGCCCCTCGGTCACCCGATCCGACCGGCCGAGTCGTCGGAGGAGGGGGCTGCGCGATGCACGGACGTGCCCGCCGCCCCGAGCCGCACCCCTGCCAGCTGGAGATCGATGTCCGTGGCGGCCACGACCACGCCACGGTCGGGGTGGTCGGTGAGATCGACATGGTGTCCGCCGACCGGCTCGCCGCCACCCTGGACCGGCTGCTCGACCAGGGCTGCCGCACCGTCGAGCTCGACCTGTCCGGCGTGGTGTTCCTGGCTGCGGCCGGGCTGGCGGTGCTGGTCGAGAACGACCGCCGCTACCGCGACGCGTCCGCCCGGCTGCTCGTCGTGCGCCCGTCGCGGCGGTGCGAGCGGCTGTTCGCGCTCACCGGCCTCACCGAGGTGCTGACCGTTCGCTGAACCCGGTATGGATCCCGACGGCGGCGCGTTGAGCACGGTCGTGGACTCCGAGGGGGATCGACGGCCGGTGGCCGACCGGACGTGGCTGGTGGCGGTGGCGGCCGCCCTGTGGGGGACCGACGGGCTGCTGCGCCTACCGCTGGCCGGCGAGCTGCCGGCGGCGACCATCGTGTTCTGGGAGCACCTGCTGATCGTGCTGGTGCTGACGCCGTTCCTGCCGTCCGCGGTGCGCGCGTTCCGCGCCGCGGCGCCGCGGGAGCGGCTGGCCCTGGTGGTCATCGGGGTGGGGGCGTCGGCGGTGGCGACCGCGCTGTTCACCCAGGCCTTCACCTACGGCGACCCGATCACGCCGCTGGTCCTGCAGAAGCTGCAGCCGGTGGTCGCGGTGATCGCCGCGGTCGCGCTGCTCGGCGAGCGGTTCCGCGCCCAGTACTGGGTGTTCGCGGTGCCCGCGCTGGTCGGGGCGTGGCTGGTCGCCTTCCCCGACCCGCTGTCGGTCGCGCCGACGGCGCTGGTGGCCGCGCTGCTCGCGGTCGGCGCCGCCGTGCTGTGGGCGATCGGGACGGTGCTCGGGCGCATGGTCAGCGTCCGCATGCCCAGCCGCGACGTGACGGTGCTGCGGTTCGCGATCGGCCTGCCGGCCACCGTGGTGGTGCTGCTGCTCAACGGCGCCCCGATCGCGGTCACCCCGGCCCAGCTCGGCCCGCTGGCGCTGCTCGCGCTCGTGCCGGGGCTGCTCGGGCTGAGCCTGTACTACCTGGGCCTGCGGGCCACCGCCGCCTCCCGGGCGACGCTGGCCGAGCTGGCGTTCCCGGTGACGGCCGCGCTGATCGGCGTCACGCTGCTCGACCGGTCGTTGTCGGTGACGCAGTGGGTCGGCCTGGTCGTCGTGGTCGCCGCGGTGACCGGCCTCGGGCTGCGGGAGCGCACCCGGGAGCCGGTCGTCGTGGCCCCCCTCGTGCCCCCCACCCCCTCCACCCCCGCCCGCTGACGCAGCAGCGACCCACTCCGCCGGAGTTCAGGAAAGCCACGATGCTGCCCGCAGAGGGCAGCATCGTGGCTTTCCTGAACCGGGGGAGGGGGCGCGCGCGGAGAAGATCAGAAGTCGTCGGCGGTGCGGAGGCGGTCGAGGAGGCGGCGGTCGCGCTTGGTGGGGCGGCCGGCGCCGCGGTCGCGGCGGGCGACCGGGATCGCCGCCTCCGGCGGCGGGGGCGGGGTGCGGTCGATGAAGCAGGTGGCGGCGTCGGCCGGCCCGACCCGCTTCTGGATCACCTTCACGACCTCGACGATGCGGGTGGCGTCGCGACCGGGCCCGGCCGGGACGCGGGCGCGCACCTCGTCGCCCGCGTGCACCGGGGTGGCGGGCTTGGCCGGCCTGTCGTTGACCCGCACGTGGCCGCCGCGGCAGGCCGCGGCGGCCGCCGGCCGGGTCTTGGTCAGCCGCACGGCCCACAACCAGCTGTCCAGCCGGCCCGTTTGCGCTTCGGGTGCCTGCACGGCCTCGATGATGCCCGATCAGCGCGTCGGGGCGACCGGATATCAGCGCTCCCGGCGCAGCACCTCGACCACCCGGGCGACGCGCGGGTCGGCGCGCAGCTCCTCCAGCGACTCGGCCAGCGGCAGCCGCCAGTTCGGGTACTGGTCGACCGTGCCGGGCAGGTTGGGCTGGCGGACCTCGCCGATGACGTCGTAGGGCGAGACCAGCACCAGCCGGGAACGGCTGCTGGCCAGCGCCGCGTGCATGGCGACCACCAGCTCCTCGGTGCTCGGGTCGTCGCCCACCAGCCCTTCGGCGCGCAGCAGGTCGATCATCTCGGCGCGCTCCGCGGCCGCCTTCTCCTCCTCGGCGGCGACGTCGTCGAGCAGGCCGAGCTCGGCGCGCACCCGGACGTGCTCGCCGGTCAGGAACCCGGCGGCGGTGGGCAGGTCGTGGGTGGAGATCGTGGCCACCGAGTCCGGCGGCCACTCCCGCGGCGGCAGCAGCGGCTCGCCGGGGGCGTCGAGGTCGCGGGTGAACCACAGCACCGACGAGCCGAGCATCCGGTGCGCGGCCAGGCCCTCGGTGACCTCGGGCTCGACGGTGCCCAGGTCCTCGCCGACGACCAGCGCGCCCGCCCGGTGCGCCTCCAGGGTGAGCACGGCCAGCATCACCTCGGCGTCGTAGTGCACGTAGGTGCCGCGGTCGGCGGACTCGCCCGGTGGCACCCACCACAGCCGCCACAGCCCGGCCACGTGGTCGATGCGCAGGCCGTCGGCCTGGCGCAGCAGCGCGCGCAGCAGGTCGCGGTAGGCGGCGTAGCCGGTGGCGGCGAGCCGGTCGGGGCGCCACGGCGGCAGCCCCCAGTCCTGGCCCTGCTGGCTGAACGCGTCCGGCGGGGCCCCGATCCGCACACCCATGGCGAGCACGTCCTGCAGCGCCCAGCCGTCGGCGCCCTCGGGGTCGCACCCGACGGCCAGGTCGTGCACGATCCGCACGCCGACCTCGCGGGCGGCCTCCTGCGCCTCCACCAGCTGGGCCTGCACCTGCTGCTGCACCCAGGCGTGGAAGGCCACCCGGGTGGCCAGCTCCTGGCGAGCGCGTGCGACGCCCGGGGCGGAGGGCCTGCGCATCTCCTCCGGCCAGCGGCTCCAGCGCCCGCCGTACCGCTCGGCGAGCGCGCAGTACGTGGCGAACTCCCACAGGTCGTCGTCGGCGCCGGTGGGCTCGGGGCGCCCGTCGGCGTGCCAGAGCAGCTCCAGCGCCGAGCGCTTCGCCGCCCACACCCGGTCGTGCTCGATCCGCCCGCCGACGGTCAGCGGGCGCAGCGCGTCGACCTCGGCCCGGGTGGCGGGGTCGGCGCGCCGGTAGGCGGCCAGGTCGGTGATGCGCAGCGCGAGCGCCGTGCCGAAGCGCCGGCTCGACGGCGTGTACGGCGAGGGCTGCACCGGCGGCACCGGGGTGATGGCGTGCAGCGGGTTGAGCAGCACCGCCCCGGCGCCGTGCTGCGCGCCCGTCCACGCGGTGAACTCCCGCAGGTCGCCGAGGTCGCCGATGCCCCACGAGCCGGTCGAGTGCAGCGCGTAGAGCTGCAGCATCCAGCCCCACGCGCGCTCGGGCTCGGGCAGCGCGGGCGGCGCGACGACGACGGTGACGGTCTGGTCGGCGGTCTCCAGCCGGTACCAGCCCGGGTCGAGCCCGGCGGGCAGGTCGTCGACGTCGCGGCGGGCGCCGTCCTCGCCGACGAGCACGCCGGGCACCGGCAGCGGCCGGGACCGGTCGGTGCGCACGGCGATCGTGTCCGGCAGCCGCCCGGCGCGGGCGCGCTCGTCGGCGGCGGCCAGTGCCTCCCGCACGGCCTGCGGGCCGCTCGCGTCGACGTCGAGCAGCCCGAGCACCCGCACGACGACGTCCGGGTCGATCGCCACCCGCTTGCGCTCGCCGTCGCGGTACTCGGTCGCCACGCCGTGCAGTGCCGCCAGCCGGGCCAGGTCCGTGTCCACGCCGCTCCGTTCCCCGCACCGCGCGGCGCCATTCCCCCGGTTCGGGTGGCGGGCGCTGCGGACGTCCCCATCTTTCCCGTCTGACCAGGGATAACACGCCCGCCACCGGAACCGGGTCGTGGCGGGGGGCAATGCTAGGTTCTCGATCACACGCCGCCGTCGTTCGGTCGGGAGGAGAGCGATGAGCGAGCCTGCGCGTTCGGTGCTACCGGCGGCTGGGCGCGGCGAGGTCGTGCGGTGAGCGGGCTTGCGAGCGAAGCGCCGGCACAGCGCCCGCGCGAAGCGCGGGCCGAGCTCTGCGAGGCCGAGTGATGAGCACTCCCGTCCTGGTCGCCGTCGCCATCGTGGCGGTGCTGCTCGTCGCGTTCGCCGTACTGATCGTCGCCACGGTCGTCTCCCGCCGCGCGCGGGCCGCCCGGTCGCGGGGCCCGCGCACGGTGGCCGAACTGGTCCGGCTGCGCGCCGAGCGCGAGGCCGCCGCGGCCGCGGCGGCGCCCGAGGGGGACACCGCACCCGTGGTCGCCGCCGCCGAGGAGGCTTCCGCCCAGGACGAGATCACCCCGGCCGGCGACGAGCCCGCGCCGCCTCCGGAGGCGGTCTCCGTCGATGAGCGCGCCGGCGGCCGGCACCGGGCCTCTCCCGCCCGCCCGCCCACCGTCGTCCCGCCCGCGGAGCCGGACGCGCCGGACGAGATCGAGGTCCCCACCGCCCGCCTCCCGGTCGACCCGCCCCCGCGCCGGGCCCCCGTCGCCACGAGCACCCCGCGGGCCCCGGAGCCCGCCGCGGTGGAGACCGAGCTGACCGGCGACGACACCCCGTGGCGGCGCGCGGCGCTGATGGCGTCCGCGTCCGGCTCGCCCACCGCCTACGTCCCCCGGCTCGCCCCGCCCGTCGCCGCACCGCGGGCTGCGCCCGAGTCGGCCGACCCCGACGGCGCGAACGACGACGCCTGGTCCGGGTGGGCCGACTGGTCCGAGGTGGACGCCGAGGTCGAGTCCGAGGCCCGCCCCGAAGCCCGCCCCGATCCGGCGCCGCAGTCGAACGGCGGCGGTCGCGCGACCGGGGTGGTGCGGCTGGTCCCCGGTACCGGGCGCCCGCCGGCCGGCGCGCCCCGGCGCAGGCTCACCGCCGTGCCACCGATCGGAGGCCGTCGCCTCGAGCCGGTCCAGGTGTCCACATCGGACGATGCCGCCGAGCCCTCCACCGTCGAGCGCCCCCGCGTCGAGGACCCCGTTCCGGACGACGAGCCGACCGCTCAGGCGCCGGAGCCCGCACCCGTGGATGCACCCGCTCCGGCCGAGCCCGCCCCGGTGGCGCCGGCCGACACCACCCCCACCGAGCCGGTGACGGCCGCGTCCCCGCCGCCCGAGCCGGCCCCGGCCGCGGTCGTGCCCACCGCGCCGGTCC
>NZ_JAHDTH010000071.1 GCF_018531445.1 Pseudonocardia lacus | reverse complement strand
GAGCAGGCCGAGCAGGCCGCCGCGCCCTCAGCGGCGCCCGCGGAGGCGCCCGCCACCGAGGACGCCGGCGAGGAGCGCCCGCAGCGCGGCCGCGACCGCAACGGTCGCGCCGCCAACCGCGGCGAGGACGCTCGCACCGACACCCGCGCCGACAACCGGGGCAGCGACCGCGGCGGTGACAACCGGGGCAGTGACAACCGCGGCAGCGACCGCGGCGGCGACAACCGCGGCAGTGACAACCGGGGTAGCGACAACCGCGGCGGCGACAACCGCGGCGGTGGGAACCGCAACGACCAGCGCGGCGACAACCGCGGTGGTGACAACCGCGGTGCTGACAACCGGGGCGACAACCGGGGTGACAGCCGGAGCGACACCCGCGGCGACAACCGGAGCGACAGCCGGGGCCCGCGCGACAACCGCCCCGCGGACGGCGACGACGACGACTTCGAGGGCCGCGGCCGGCGCGGGCGCCGCTTCCGCGACCGCCGCCGTGGCCGCGACCGCGAGGGCAGCGGGGGCCGCACCGGCCAGGGCAACATCGACACCGAGGTGCGCGACGGCGACGTCCTGCTGCCCGTCGCGGGCATCGTCGAGAAGCTCGACAACTACGCCTTCGTCCGCACCACGGGCTACCTGTCCAGCCAGACCGACTGCTACATCTCGCAGTCGGTGGTCAACCGCTACGGCCTGCGCCGCGGCGACGCCATCACCGGCGACGCCCGCGAGCAGCGCGAGGGCGAGCAGACCCGGCAGAAGTTCGACCCGCTCGTGCGGGTCGACACCATCAACGGCCAGGACCCGGAGACCGCGCGCAACCGGCCCGAGTTCACCAAGCTCACCCCGCTCTACCCGAACGAGCGGCTGCGCCTGGAGACCGAGCCGCACAAGCTCACCACCCGCGTCATCGACCTGGTGATGCCGGTCGGTAAGGGCCAGCGGGCGCTGATCGTGTCGCCGCCGAAGGCCGGCAAGACCACGATCATGCAGAACATCGCCAACGCGATCACCACCAACAACCCCGAATGCCACCTCATGGTCGTCCTCGTCGACGAGCGGCCCGAGGAGGTCACCGACATGCAGCGGTCGGTGAAGGGCGAGGTCATCGCGTCGACGTTCGACCGCCCGCCGACCGACCACACCACCATCGCCGAGCTCGCCATCGAGCGGGCGAAGCGGCTGGTCGAGCTCGGTCACGACGTGGTCGTCCTGCTGGACAACATCACCCGCCTCGGCCGGGCCTACAACCTGGCCGCGCCGGCGTCGGGCCGGATCCTGTCCGGTGGTGTCGACTCGACCGCCCTCTACCCGCCGAAGCGGTTCCTCGGCGCGGCCCGCAACATCGAGGGCGGCGGCTCGCTCACCATCTTCGCCACCGCACTGGTGGAGACCGGGTCCACGATGGACACGGTGATCTTCGAGGAGTTCAAGGGCACCGGCAACGCCGAGCTCAAGCTCGACCGCAAGATCGCCGACAAGCGCGTCTTCCCGGCCATCGACGTGGGCGACTCCAGCACCCGCAAGGACGAGCTGCTGATGTCGCCCGACGAGTACGCGGTGATGGTCAAGCTGCGCCGCGTGCTGGCCGCCCTGGACGACCAGCAGGCCATCGACCTGCTGCTCACCCAGCTCCGCAAGACCCGCACCAACATCGAGTTCCTGATGCAGGTCGCCAAGAGCACCCCCGGCAACGACGACTAGGCACTGCGTTCCATCAGCCCCGCCCGGAATGTTCGGGCGGGGCTGGTGGTTGAATGGGCTGTCACGCTCCGGTTCCGGTTCACCCCGATCCAGGGGACCCGGCGCCACTTCGAGAGGAAACCCCCGTGCGTTCTGGCATCCACCCCGAGTACGTCGAGACGCAGGTCACCTGCGGCTGCGGCAACCAGTTCACCACCCGCAGCACCAAGAAGAGCGGTGCGATCACCGTCGAGGTCTGCTCGGCCTGCCACCCCTTCTACACCGGCAAGCAGAAGATCCTCGACTCCGGTGGCCGCGTGGCCCGCTTCGAGGCCCGCTACGGCAAGCGCGCCGGCGCCAAGAAGTCCTAGCGCTCCCGACGGCGCCCACCGGATCCCGGTGGGCGCCGTCCGCGTGTCCGGACCACGAGAGGATCAGGTAGCCACGTGAGCGAGCTTGCGAGCTCACCATCCAACACAGCCGCACCCGCGCTGGACGCCGTGCTGGCCGAGCACGCCGACCTGGAGCTACGGCTCGCCGACCCGTCCGTGCACGCCGACGCCGGGCAGGCCCGCAAGCTGGGCAGGCGCTACGCCGAGCTCGACCCGATCGTCGCCGTGGCCCGCGAGCTGGCCGCCGTCCGCGACGACCACGCCGCCGCCCGCGAGCTGGCCGGCGAGGACCCGACGTTCGCCGCCGAGGCCGACGAGCTGGCCGCGCGCATCCCCGAGCTGGAGACCAAGCTCGCCCGGCTGCTCGTCCCGCGCGACCCGCACGACGCCGACGACCTCGTCATGGAGGTCAAGTCCGGCGAGGGCGGCGAGGAGTCCGCGCTGTTCGCCGGCGACCTCGTGCGTATGTACGTGCGCTACGCCGAGCGCCGCGGCTGGACCACCGAGGTCCTCGACGCGAACGAGTCCGACCTGGGCGGCGTGAAGGACATGACGCTGGTCATCCGCTCGCGCACCCCGTCGGCGGACGGCGTCTGGTCGGCGCTGAAGTTCGAGGGCGGCGTGCACCGCGTGCAGCGGGTGCCGGTCACCGAGTCGCAGGGCCGCGTGCACACCTCCGCGGCCGGCGTGCTCGTCTACCCCGACGTCGCCGCCGACGCCGAGGTCGAGATCGACGACAAGGACCTGCGCGTCGACGTGTTCCGCTCCTCCGGGCACGGCGGGCAGAGCGTGAACACCACCGACTCCGCCGTGCGCATCACCCACCTGCCCACCGGCATCGTGGTGAGCTGCCAGAACGAGCGCTCCCAGCTGCAGAACAAGGCCAGGGCCATGGACGTCCTGCGGTCGCGGCTGCAGGCGCTGGCCGAGGCCCAGGCGGCGGAGGCGGCGTCCGCGGACCGCAAGTCGCAGGTGCGCACCGTCGACCGCTCCGAGCGCATCCGCACCTACAACTTCCCGGAGAACCGGATCTCCGACCACCGCGTCGGCTACAAGGCCTACAACCTCTCCGCCGTCCTCGACGGCGACCTCGACGGCGTCGTCGACGCCCTCATCGCGGCCGAGCGGGCTGAAGCGGTCGGCTGATGTGCGCGCCACGCCGCGTCAGGAGAGCCACCACCAGGACGCCGGACGTCAGCATGGTGGCTTTCCGGACGTCCGGGCGGAGGTGGGTGCGGTGAAGAGGCGACCGCTGCGACTGGCGCTCATGGAGGCCGAGCGGGTGCTCGCCGAGGCCGGGGTGGCCTCCCCGCGGGTCGACGCCGAGGTGCTGGCCGCGTCGGTGCTGGGCGTCGAGCGCGGCAAGCTGCTGATGCACCCGATGGTCGAGCCCGACGTGCTCGACGAGCTGGACACCCTGGTCAAGCGCCGGGCCACCCGCGAACCGCTCCAGCACCTGCTCGGCGCGGCGACCCTCGGGCCGGTGACGGTGGCCGTCGGGCGGGGCGTGTTCACCCCCCGCCCCGAGACCGAGCTCATGGTCGAGTGGGGCCTCGCGCAGATCGCCGGCCGCTCCCGGCCGCTCGTCGTCGACCTGTGCACCGGCACCGCCGCCATCGCGCTCGCCGTCGCCGCCCGCCGCCCCGACGCGGTCGTGCACGCCGTCGAAGCCGACGCCGCCGCCCTGACCTGGGCCCGCCGCAACGTCGCCGAGCACGTGGACGCCGGCGGCAGCCCCGTCACCCTGCACCACGCCGACGTGCGCCGGAACGACCTGCTGCTCGAGCTCGAATCGCACGTCGACCTGGTGCTCTGCAACCCGCCGTACGTGCCCGACGGCGCGGTGCTGCCCCCCGAGGTCACCGACTGGGACCCGCGCGCCGCCGTCTTCGCCGGCCCCGACGGCCTCGACGTCATCCGCCCGGTCATCGCCGCCTCCGCCGGGCTGCTGCGCTACGGCGGGGCGATGGCGATCGAGCACGACGACACCCACGGCGAGGTCGTGCCCGCGCTGCTGCGCAGGCGCAAGGTGCTCACCGACGTCGAGGAGCACCACGACCTCGCCGGGCGCCCCCGCTTCGCCACCGCCCGCCGCCGCACCCCCGCCACCTCCTGACCCCCGCCCCCGAGTTCAGGAAAGCCACGTTCAGGAACTGTGCGGGCAGCATCGTGGCTTTCCTGAACTCCGGGAGCGGGGGAGGGGCGAGCGATCGGGGGAGTGGGGGCGCTCGTAGGCTCGGTGGGTGGCCAGCGCGACCTACGACTGCTCCGACCCGGACGACCGCACCGCCGGGCTCGCCGCCGCCGCCCGCGCCGTGCGCGCCGGCCGGCTCGTGGTGCTGCCCACCGACACCGTCTACGGCATCGGCTGCGACGCGTTCTCCGCGACCGCCGTCGCGGCGCTGCTGAAGGCCAAGAACCGCGGCCCCGACATGCCGGTCCCCGTCCTGGTCGGCTCCTGGACGACCATCGACGGCCTGGTCCTCGGCGTCCCCCGGACCGCCCGCGACCTCATCGAGGCCTTCTGGCCGGGCGGGTTGTCGATCGTGCTCCCGCACGCGCCGTCGCTGGCCTGGGACCTGGGCCGGACCAGGGGCACGGTGATGCTGCGGATGCCGCTGCACCCGGTGGCGCTGGAGTTGCTGCGCGACGTGGGGCCGATGGCGGTGTCCAGCGCGAACGTCTCCGGTCAGTCGCCCGCGGCGTCGGCCACCGACGCCGAGGCGCAGTTGGGGGCGAGCGTGTCGGTGTACCTGGACGGGGGACCGTCGGGGGAGCCGGTGGCATCGACCGTGGTCGACCTGACGGGCGACGCGCCGCGCGTGCTGCGGGAGGGTGCGGTCTCGACGGCGGACGTGGCTGAGGTGTTGGGGCGCGAGGTCGTCGTCGCCTGAGGCCTCGGGACTGCCGGCGCACCCGGCTGGCCGTCTTCGCAGAGTCGTCGTGGTCTTCGCAGGGTCTACGGCACCTGCGAGGACGACACCGCCCCTGCGAAGACTCCCTCTGACCGGGACCGCGGCGCGGGCAGGGGCCGAGGGCTAGGCCGGCAGTCCGACCAGGTCGGCCAGCCGGTCCACCGCCCCCTCGAAGAACGCGGCGTGCTCCAGCACGGCGTTGTTCGTCTGCCCGAACAGCTCGAAGCTGATCGCGCCGTAGATGCCGCTCCAGGCCTGGAGGGCGCGCGCCGTCACCCCGGGGGGCAGGCCGAGCTGGTCGCCGAGGCCGGGGACGAGGGTCGCGTCGGAGTCATCGGCGATCGCGGTCACCTCGCCGCGGTTCACCCCGTCGGCGACGACGCGGCACAGCAGCAGCCCCACCCGCGTCCCGGGGGCGATGGTGGTCTCGGGGGCGGCGTAGCCGGGGACGGGCGAGCCGTAGAGCAGGGCGTACTCGTGGGGGTGGGCCACGGCCCACTCGCGGGCGGCGCGGCAGGCGGCGTGCCAGCGGCCGCGGAGGTCGTCGCGGGGGACGGCGGACTCGGCGCGTTCGGCGGTGTCGCCGAGCGCGTCGTAGGCGTCGACGATGAGGGCGGTGAGGAGGTCGTCGCGGCTGGGGAAGTAGCGGTAGACCGCCGACGACGCCATGCCCAGCTCGCGGGCGACGGCGCGCAGTGAGAGCGCGGCGGCGCCGGAGGTGGCCAGGTGGCGGCGGGCGACGTCGGCGATCTCGCGGGTCAGTTCGGCGCGCACCCTTGCGCGGGTTCCAGCGGCGGTCATCCGGCCAGTCTGGCAGAGGCGCAGATCAGTGGCAACAATCGAGAGCGGCGATCTCTGGGTTGTGACGTGCCGGAGAGGTGGTGCGAGTACGGTTGACGACCGTGACGACACCGTTCTGGGGCCCGGACTTCGCCGCGCTGCAGCACCAGGATCCGGAGATCGCCGGAGTGGTGCTCGACGAGCTCGACCGCCTCCGCGGAGGCCTGCAGCTGATCGCCAGTGAGAACCTGACCAGCCCGGCGGTGCTCGCCGCGCTGGGCTCGACCCTGTCGAACAAGTACGCCGAGGGCTACCCCGGTCGTCGCTACTACGGCGGCTGCCAGGTCGTCGACCAGGCCGAGGAGATC
The DNA here is from genome assembly GCF_018531445.1 of Pseudonocardia lacus. Lineage (GTDB taxonomy): Bacteria > Actinomycetota > Actinomycetes > Mycobacteriales > Pseudonocardiaceae > Pseudonocardia > Pseudonocardia lacus. The sequence goes on along the minus strand of NZ_JAHDTH010000071.1, from coordinate 28,145 downwards.
GGCAACGCCCGGGCCAAGCAGCTCTTCGGCGCCGACCACGTCAACCTGCAGCCGCACTCGGGCGCGCAGGCGAACTTCGCGGTCTACGCGGCGTTCACCCAGCCCGGCGACACGGTGCTGGCGATGGACCTCAAGCAGGGCGGCCACCTGACCCACGGCAGCAAGGTCAGCTTCTCCGGCAAGTGGTTCAACGCGGTGTCCTACACCGTCCGCCAGGACACCGAGCTCATCGACTACGACCAGGTCCGCGACCTGGCCCGCGAGCACCGACCCAAGATGATCATCGCCGGGGCCACCGCGTACCCGCGGCTCATCGACTTCGCCGCGTTCCGGGAGATCGCCGACGAGGTCGGCGCCAAGCTGATGGTCGACGCGGCCCACTTCATCGGGCTGGTGGCCGGCAAGGCGATCCCGTCGCCGGTGCCCTTCGCCGACGTCGTCACCGCGACCACGCACAAGGTCCTGCGCGGCCCGCGCGGCGGCATGATCCTGGCCCGCGAGGAGCACGCCAAGGCCATCGACAAGGCCGTGTTCCCGTTCTCGCAGGGCGGCCCGCTGATGCACGCCGTCGCGGCCAAGGCCGTGGCCATGCGCGAGGCCGCGCAGCCCGAGTACCAGGCCTACGCCAACCAGGTCATCGCCAACGCCCAGGCGCTGACCAAGAGCCTGGAGGCGGAGGGCATGCGGGCCGTCTCCGGGGGCACCGACACCCACCTGGCGCTGGTCGACCTGCGCCCGATCGGGGTCACCGGCGACCAGGCGGAGAGCCGCTGCGACGCCGCGCGCATCACCCTGAACAAGAACTCGATCCCCTACGACCCGGCCCCGCCGCTGCGCCCGTCCGGGCTGCGGGTGGGTTCGCCGAGCAGCACCACCCAGGGGATGGCCGAGGGCGAGATGGCCGAGGTCGGCTCGCTGCTGGCCAGGGCGGTCAAGGCCGAGCAGGGCACCCCCGCGGGCGACGCCGAGCTGGCCGCCGTGGCCGAGTCGGTCTCCGCGCTGGTGGCGCGCTTCCCGGCCTACCCCCAGGGCTGACGGCCGGCAGGCGGTGACCCCACCCCAGTTCGCCACCCAGCTGATCCTCCCGTTCCGGGAGTACCTGCTGGCCGGCTTCACCGCCGCGGTGATCACCTTCCTGCTGGTCGGTCCGGTGCGGGTGCTCGCGCTGCGGCTGGGTGCGGTGGCCTGGCCGCGCGGGCGCGACGTGCACGTCACCCCGACCCCGCGCTGGGGCGGGGTGGCGATGCTCGGCGGGGTGCTGGCCGGCGTCGGGATGGCCTACCAGCTGCCCGCGCTGCGGCTGGCCTTCGACTCGTTCGAGGTCGTCGCCGTCATGGCGGCGGCCGCGCTGCTGGTCCTGGTCGGCGCGCTGGACGACAAGTACGACCTGGACGCGCTGACCAAGCTCGCCGGCCAGGCCACCGCGGCCGGCGTGCTGGTCATCTTCGGCATCCAGCTCTACGTGTTCTACATCCCGTGGGGCGGCGGCGGACCGGGCCCGGTCTCCGGGTCGATCCTGGTCCTGGGCACCAACCAGAGCGCCCTGCTGACGGTGCTGCTCACCGTGGCCCTGGTCAACGCCATGAACTTCGTCGACGGCCTGGACGGGCTGGCCGCCGGGATCGGGATGATCGCCGCGACGGCCATCGGCGTGTTCGCCATCGGCCTGGTGCACCGCGTCGGCAACGACCCGACGGCCTACTCGCCCGCGCTGATCGCGGTGGTGCTGGCCGGCTCCTGCCTGGGCTTCCTGCCGCACAACTTCAACCCGGCGCGCATCTTCATGGGCGACTCCGGGTCGATGCTGATCGGGCTGCTGCTGGCCGCCGCCACCACCAGCGCGTCCGGCCGGATGGCGAACACCGGTCTGGACGGCACCGACTTCATCGGTCTGTTCGCCCCGCTGCTCGTGCTGGCCGCGGTGGGCTTCGTGCCGCTGCTGGACCTGCTGCTCGCGGTGGTGCGGCGCACCCGCAAGGGGCGCAGCCCGTTCAGCCCGGACAAGATGCACCTGCACCACCGGATGCTGGAGATCGGCCACAGCCACCGCCGCGCGGTGCTGCTGATCTACCTGTGGGCCGGGGTGCTGGCCTTCGGCGCGGTCGCGCTGGCCCTCATCGACGACGTGTCGCTGGTCCTGTGGACCACCGGCGCGGGCCTGCTGGTGGCGGTCATCGCTACGGTGGTGCCGAGGGAGCGCCGCCGCACCGCGGCGAAGCGCCTCGCGGGCCGGCCGGTGCCGGCGCCGCCCGCCCCCGGGAACCGACCTGGGACCCTGGGGTAGGAGCACGCGGGCGGCCGGTGAGCGGCCGCGACGAGACAGCGAGGGACCCACGATGACCGAACCGACCCAGGACGCGCCGCACGTCGCGTCCGTGCTGCGGCTCGCGGCCACCATGCAGCGGGTGTCGCTGCTCATCGCCGGACCCACCGCCGTGGTCGCGGTCGTCCTCGGCTTCGTGCTGCGCGGGGTGCCCGGCGGCGTCGGCGCGATCGTGGGCGGCGTCGTCGCGCTGGGGCTGGGCCTGCTGGGCACCGTCGTGATGTCGCGCACCGCCCGCGCCACCCCGGCCGGGGTGATGGTCGGCGCGCTGGCCGCGTTCACCGGGAAGCTCGCCTTCCTGCTGGTCTTCCTGCTGGTGATGCGGGGCACGTCGTTGTTCGACAACCAGGCGTTCGCGTTCACCATGCTCGCCGTCACGGTCGCCTACATCACCGGCGAGGTCGTCGGATTCGTCCGGGCCAAGACGCCCGTCATCGACATCTGACCGATGTGCCGGGTGTGACGTCGCCCTCTTCGCGGTTAACGCGGCCGTTATCGAACCGTCTTCTACGGCCGATAGAGCCAGGTCGGAGCGGGGGTGCCGGGTCCGCCGGGCCGTCCGGCCCGATCGGATGACGTGGGAGGTAGTCGTCCCAGGTCAAGCCCCGGCCACGTGCCTGATATGGTCCGTTCCGATGGAGTCGGACCGTCCGCCAGGGCGCGAGCCCGTACCGCCGCCCGGCGACGCATGGACAGCCCTGTCCTACCTGCTGTCGGGGTTCCTGCTGTTCGGGGGGATCGGCTGGGGTCTGGACTGGCTGTTGGGCACGGGGGCGTTCACGCTGATCGGCCTGCTGGTCGGTGGGGCCGCCTCGTTGTACTTGATCTATATCAGGTACGTTCAGTCCTGATCGTCACGATTCCGCCAGGCCCGGTGCTCATCCCGGCCGGCGGAACCGGAAGGAGCACTGGGTGACCACCCTGGCCACCGCCCCCAGCCCGGGCTTCGACGCACCCGGGGTCGAGGACTTCAACCTGCCGCCGATCTTCGGCGAGGTCACGAAGCCGGTCCTGCTGTTCGTGCTCGCCGCCGTACTGGTGTGGGCGTTCTTCACGATCACCTCGCGACGACCTCAGCTGGTGCCGAGCAAGACGCAGTTCCTCGGCGAGTCGTTCCACGGGATCGTCCGCAACTCGATCGCCCGCGACAACATCGGGCACGACTACCTCAAGTACGTCCCGTACCTGACCACGCTGTTCGCCTTCATCCTGGTGAACAACCTGTTCGGCATCATCCCGCTCATCCAGTTCCCGTCGTTCTCCCACCCGGGCATGGCCTACGCGCTCGCCGCGATGTCGTGGCTGATCTACAACGCGGTCGGCATCCGGAAGCACGGGTTCGTCGGGTACCTGCGGGTGTCGACCTGGCCGCCCGGTGTGCCGTGGTGGGTGCGGATCATCCTCACCCCGATCGAGTTCCTCTCGAACATCCTGCTGCGGCCGGTCACGCTGTCGCTGCGACTGTTCGGCAACATGTTCGCCGGCCACCTGCTGCTGCTGGTGTTCATCCTCGGCGGCGAGTACATGCTGCTGCACTCCGAGACACTCCTGGTGAACTTCCTCTCCCCGTTCGCGTTCGCCATGGGCATCGTCTTCACCTTCTTCGAGGCCTTCATCCAGGTGGTGCAGGCCTACGTGTTCACCATCCTCACGGCGTCCTACATCGGCACCGTGCTCGCCGACGACCACTAGGTCGCCCCGGCCCCCAGTACTGAGGGTCCGACGGGACGACCCGCGGACCGGACGAAAGGAAAGTGCAATGGTTGTCGGTAACCTGAACGTCATCGGTTACGGCCTCGCCGCCATCGGCCCGGGCATCGGCGTGGGCATCGTGTTCGCCGCCTTCATCAACGGCGTCGCCCGCCAGCCGGAGGCCCGCGGCCAGCTGCAGGGCATCGCGTTCATCGGCATGGCGCTGTCCGAGGCGCTGGCCATCCTCGGTCTGGTGCTGGCGTTCGCGCTGCCGGCCTGACCTTTCGCCGAGCGCCGGGTAGGCGAAGGAGACACCACCCATGAACCGCACCCTGTTGGCGGCCGAGGAGCTGAACCCTCTCGTCCCGCACCCCGTCGAGATCATCGTCGGCACCATCGCGTTCATCCTGCTGTTCCTGGTGCTGCGCCGGACCGCGTTCCCGCAGTTCGAGAAGGTCTACGCGGAGCGCACCGACAAGATCGAGGGCGGGCTCCGGCGGGCCGAGGAGGCCCAGGAGCACGCCCAGGCGCTCAAGGCCCAGTACGAGGAGCAGCTGGCCGGGCTGCGCGCGGAGGCCGCGCGCATCCGCGACGACGCCCGCGCCGAGGGCCAGCAGATCAAGGCCGAGCTGCGGGCGGAGGCCGAGGCCGAGGCCGCGCGCATCCGCCAGCGCGGCGAGGAGCAGATCGCCGCGGCCCGCGAGCAGGCCGTGCGCGAGCTGCGCGGTGAGATCGGCGGGCTGTCGGTCCAGCTGGCCGAGCGCATCGTGGGCGACTCGCTGGCCGACCCGGCGCGCCGGTCGGCCACGGTCGACTCCTTCCTCGCCGAGCTCGACCAGATGACCCCGCGCCGCGAGCAGGCCGCTCCGGCCGGCGGAGCGGGCTGATGGCGCTGGCCCTGTCCGCGGCGAGCCGGGAGGCGCTGGCCGTCGCCGGTGCCCGGCTCGACGAGGTCATCGACAGCGCTCACTCCGGCCCGGTCGCCAAGGTCGGCGAGAAGGTCGGCATCACCACCGGTCCGGGCACGCTGGCCCAGCTGGGCGACGAGCTGTTCGCGTTCGCCCGGCTGCTGGCCCAGCAGCCCGCGGTGCGCAGGCTGCTCGGCGACGCGACGGCGCCGGAGGCGTCCCGCGTGCAGCTGGCCGAGCGGCTGGTCGGCGGTCAGCTGTCGGACACCACCATGGACCTGGTCCGGGTGCTCGTCACGGCCCGCTGGTCGCGCAGCATCGATCTGCTCGACGGCACCGAGGCGCTGGCCCGCCGGGCCACGCTGGGCCCGGCCGAGAACGACGGCACCCTCGACGACGTCGAGGACGAGCTGTTCCGGTTCGGCCGCGTGCTCGACCGGGAGCCGCAGCTCAGCGCGCTGCTGTCCGACCGCAGCACCCCCGAGCAGGGCCGCGTCGGCCTGCTCGACCAGGTGCTGGCCGGTCGGACGTCGGCGGTGGCCACGGCGCTGCTGCGGCAGTCCGTGCGGCTGCCGCGCGGGCAGCACCTGGACGAGGTCGCCGAGGAGCTGGCCGAGCTGGCGGCGGAGCGCCGCGAGCGCTCGGTCGCCCGGGTGACCACCCCGGTGCCGCTGACCTCCGAGCAGGAGACCCGGCTCACCGAATCGCTGACCCGGCTCTACGGCCGACCGATGTCGCTGCACGTCGAGCTGGACGAGAGCCTGCTGGGCGGGCTCGTCGTGCGGGTCGGCGGCGAGGTCATCGACGGCAGCGTCGCGGGCAGGCTGGCCGCCGCCCGTCGCACGCTGCCGAGCTGACCGCTGCCGGACCCGTACCCCACGAACAAAGAAGGAACCGACAGCCATGACAGAGCTGACGATCTCCTCGGAGGAGATCCGGGGCGCGATCTCGAGCTACGTCGCGTCGCTGAGCACGGAAACCTCCCGCGAGGAGGTCGGCACGGTCACCGACACCGGTGACGGCATCGCCCACGTCGAGGGCCTGCCCTCGGTCATGACCAACGAGCTGCTGGAGTTCGAGGGCGGCGTGCTGGGCGTGGCGCTGAACCTCGACCAGCGCGACATCGGCGCGGTCATCCTCGGCCCGTACGCGGGTATCGAGGAGGGCCAGCAGGTCCGCCGCACCAACGACATCCTCTCGGTGCCGGTCGGCGACGGCTACCTCGGCCGGGTCGTCGACCCGCTGGGCGCCCCGATCGACGGGCTGGGCGAGATCCAGGCCGACGAGCGCCGCGTCCTGGAGCTGCAGGCCGCCACCGTGGTCCAGCGCCAGAGCGTGAGCGAGTCGCTGGAGACCGGCATCAAGGCGATCGACGCCATGACGCCGATCGGCCGCGGCCAGCGCCAGCTGATCATCGGCGACCGCAAGACCGGCAAGACCGCGGTCTGCGTCGACACGATCATCAACCAGAAGGCCAACTGGGCCACCGGCGACCCGAAGAAGCAGGTCCGCTGCATCTACGTGGCGATCGGCCAGAAGGGCTCGACGATCGCCGGCATCCGCTCCTCCCTGGAGGAGGCCGGCGCGCTGGAGTACACGACGATCGTCGCCGCCCCGGCGTCGGACCCGGCCGGCTTCAAGTGGCTGGCCCCCTACACCGGCTCGGCCATCGGCCAGCACTGGATGTACCAGGGCAACCACGTCCTGATCGTGTTCGACGACCTGTCCAAGCAGGCCGAGGCCTACCGCGCGATCTCGCTGCTGCTGCGCCGCCCGCCGGGTCGCGAGGCCTACCCGGGCGACGTCTTCTACCTGCACTCCCGGCTGCTGGAGCGCTGCGCGAAGCTGTCCGACGAGCTCGGCGGCGGCTCGATGACCGGTCTGCCGATCATCGAGACCAAGGCCAACGACGTGTCGGCCTACATCCCGACGAACGTCATCTCGATCACCGACGGCCAGGTCTTCCTGGAGTCCGACCTGTTCAACCAGGGCGTCCGGCCGGCGATCAACGTCGGCATCTCGGTCTCCCGCGTCGGTGGCGCCGCGCAGGTCCGGGCGATGCGCCAGGTGTCCGGCTCGCTGCGGCTGGACCTGTCGCAGTACCGCGAGCTGGAGTCCTTCGCCGCGTTCGGCTCCGACCTCGACGCCGCGTCGGCGGCCGCGCTGGGTCGCGGCAGCCGGCTGGTCGAGCTGCTCAAGCAGCCGCAGTACCAGCCGCAGCCGGTGCAGGAGCAGGTCGTCTCGCTGTGGCTGGGCACCTCGGGCAAGCTCGACTCGGTCCCGGTCGCCGACGTCCGCCGGTTCGAGTCGGAGTTCCTCGACCACGTGCGCCGCAACGAGGAGGGCGCGCTGACCGAGATCAGCGACACCGGCAAGCTCTCCGACGAGAACATCGAGCGGCTCACCCGGGTCGTCAAGGAGTTCAAGGACAGCTTCACCGCCTCCGACGGCTCCTCGGTGGTGCCGAAGGAGGCCCAGGCCGAGGCGCTGGACGAGGAAGACGTCGACCAGGAGACCGTCAAGGTCAACAAGCCGGCTCCCTCCAAGAGCGCGGGTTAGGCGGTAGGTCATGGCCGCACAGATCCGGGTGCTGCGGAGGCGGATCCGGTCGACGCAGTCCATCAAGAAGATCACCAGGGCGATGGAGCTCATCGCCACGTCGCGGATCGTCAAGGCGCGGGCCCGGGTCGAGGCGGCCAAGCCCTACGCCGAGCAGATGACCCAGATGCTCAGCGAGCTGGCGACCAACTCGGCGCTCGACCACCCGCTGCTCGTCGAGCGGGAGAACGCGAAGCGGGCCGCGGTGCTGGTCGTGACCAGCGACCGCGGCCAGGCCGGCGGCTACAACGCCAACGTGCTGCGCGAGGCGGAGTCCCTGCAGGCGCTGCTGCGCGAGCAGGGCAAGGAGCCGGTGCTCTACGTCATCGGGCGCAAGGGCGTGGGCTACTACCGGTTCCGCCGCCGCGAGGTGGCCGCGTCCTGGACGGGCTTCTCCGAGCAGCCCTCCTACGCCGACGCGGCCGAGGTGGCGCGCACGCTGGTGGCGGCCTTCATGGCCGGCGCGGGCGAGCGCGACACCGACGAGGCCGCCCGGGAGGCGGAGGCGCCGGTGGAGAAGGTGGAGTCGGTCGACGAGCTGCACCTGGTCTACACCCAGTTCAAGAACATGGTCACGCAGACGCCGGCGTCCCGGCGGATGGCGCCCATGGAGGTCGAGTACGCGGAGGAGTCCGGCGATGCCGACGACGCGCGTCCGGCCGCGGCGAACGACGCCAAGCCGCTCTACGAGTTCGAGCCGGACCCGGAGACGCTGTTCGACGCCCTGCTGCCGAAGTACATCGGGGCGCGGCTGTTCGCCGCCCTGCTGGAGTCGGCGGCCTCGGAGTCGGCGAACCGGCAGCGCGCGATGAAGGCCGCGACCGACAACGCCAACGAATTGATCCGTAGTCTGACACTGCAGTCCAACCAGGCGCGTCAGGCGCAGATCACCCAGGAGATCAGCGAGATCGTCGGCGGTGCCGACGCGCTCGTGAGTGCGGGGAGTGAGGACCGATGACCGCCACCGCTGACACCGAGACCCAGACCACGACCGGCCGGGTCGTCCGCGTGACCGGCCCGGTCGTCGACGTCGAGTTCCCGCGCAACAACCTGCCGGCGCTCTACACGGCGCTGCAGGTCGACATCGCGTTCGAGGCACTGGCCAAGACGCTGACCCTGGAGGTCGCCCAGCACCTGGGCGACAACATGGTCCGGGCCATCTCGATGGCCCCCACCGACGGCCTGGTCCGCGGCCAGGACGTGGTCAGCCTCGGCCGGCCGATCTCGGTCCCGGTCGGCGACCAGGTCAAGGGGCACGTGTTCAACGCGCTCGGCGAATGCCTCGACGACCCGAGCTTCCGCCCGACCGGCGACTTGTGGGGCATCCACCGCAAGGCGCCGCCGTTCGACCAGCTCGAGGGCAAGACCGAGATGCTGGAGACCGGCATCAAGGTCATCGACCTGCTGACCCCGTACGTGGTCGGCGGCAAGATCGGCCTGTTCGGGGGCGCGGGCGTGGGCAAGACGGTGCTCATCCAGGAGATGATCACCCGCGTGGCCAAGAACTTCGGTGGCACCTCGGTGTTCGCCGGGGTCGGCGAGCGCACCCGCGAGGGCAACGACCTCATCACCGAGATGACCGAGTCCGGCGTCATCAACGACACCGCGCTCGTGTTCGGGCAGATGGACGAGCCGCCGGGCACCCGCATGCGGGTCGCGCTGTCGGCGCTGACGATGGCGGAGTACTTCCGCGACGAGCAGAACCAGGACGTGCTGCTCTTCATCGACAACATCTTCCGGTTCACCCAGGCCGGCTCCGAGGTCTCCACGCTGCTGGGCCGCATGCCCTCCGCGGTGGGGTACCAGCCGACCCTGGCCGACGAGATGGGCGAGCTGCAGGAGCGGATCACCTCGACCCGCGGCCGCTCGATCACCTCGATGCAGGCGATCTACGTGCCCGCCGACGACTACACCGACCCGGCGCCGGCCACCACGTTCGCCCACCTCGACGCGACCACCGAGCTGTCCCGGCCGATCTCCCAGAAGGGGATCTACCCGGCGGTGGACCCGCTGACCTCGACCTCCCGGATCCTCGACCCGCAGTACATCGGCGACGAGCACTTCCGGGTGGCCAACGAGGTCAAGCGGATCCTGCAGAAGTACTCCGACCTGCAGGACATCATCGCCATCCTGGGCATCGACGAGCTCTCCGAGGAGGACCGCCAGCTGGTCGGGCGGGCCCGTCGCATCGAGCGCTTCCTGTCGCAGAACCTGCTGGTCGCCGAGCAGTTCACCGGTCAGCCGGGCTCGACGGTCCCGCTCAAGGAGACCATCGAGTCGTTCGACAAGATCGCCAAGGGCGACTTCGACGACGTCCCGGAGCAGGCGTTCTTCCTCTGCGGCGGTCTCGAGGACCTGGACCGCAACCGCAAGCGGCTCGCAGAGCAGGGCTGATCGTGGCGGAGATGACGGTCGACCTGGTCGCGGTCGAGCGGAAGATCTGGTCGGGCCAGGCCTCCTTCGTGCTCGCCCGCACCACCGAGGGCGAGGTCGGCATCATGCCCGGGCACGAGCCGACCCTCGCCCAGCTCGACAGCGCGGCCGTGGTGCGCGTCGACGGCACCGACGGCAGCAAGACCACGCTGGCGGTGCACGGCGGCTTCCTGCACGTCACCGCGGAGGGCGTGACCGTGCTGGCGGAGTTCGCCGAGCTGGCCGACGAGATCGACGTGTCCCGGGCCCGGGATGCGCTGCGCCGCGCCGAGGGCGAGGGCGCGGAAGGGACGGCCGCGGCCGAGCGGGCGAACGTGCGGCTGAGAGCCGCCGGCGCGGCCGAGTAGCCCGGAGCGGCAGTGCAGGCGTCGGCGGTGGTCATCACCATCGTGCTGGTGTGCGCCTGCTTGTGCCTGGGCTACCTGGCCTACCGCAGGCTGACGTTGATGCGGGGCGGCGGCGTGGACGTGTGTCTGCGCCGCCGTTCGGCGTTCGAGGGCAGGCGCGGCGCGCGCACCATGGCCAAGGACACGTCGGCCGGCTGGCACTTCGGCGTCGGGCGCTACCGCGGCGACCAGCTGGCCTGGTTCCGGCTGACCAGCTTCCGACCGGGCCCCACCGTCGTCCTCGACCGCACCGAGCTGGAGATCCTCGACCGGCGCCCGCCGACGCCCGCCGAGAGCTACGCCCTCCCGACCGTCGACGCCGTGCTGAGCTGCCGGATCGGTGCGGTCACCATCGAGCTGGCGATGGCGCCGGGGGTGCTGACCGGCTTCCTGTCCTGGCTGGAGTCGGCCCCGCCCGGCCGCTCCACGGGCTACCGCCAGGCCTCCTGACCCGTCCTCAGGCGCCCAGGCCGAGCAGGCCGACCATCAGCGGCAGGAAGACGACGATCAGGATCGCGCCGAGCACGTCGAAGCTCGCCCCGGACCGGATCATCGTGGTGATCGGGACCGCACCCGAGCCGTAGACCACGGCGTTCTGCGGCGTCGACACCGGCAGCATGAAGCCGAACGACGCGGCGAACGTGGCGGCCAGCGCCGGCACGAACGGGTTGACGCCGGCGGCCACGGCCACCGGGATGACGATCGGCACCACCACCGCGGCCGAGGCCGTGTTGCTCGTGGTCTCCGAGACGATGATCGCCAGCAGCACCGCGAAGATCGTGATGGCGAGCGTGCTGGTGAGCCCGAGGCCGTCGGAGACCGCGTTGCCCAGTCGCTCGGCCAGTCCGGTGGCCGCGAGCAGGCCGCCGAAGATGATCCCGGTGCCGAACAGCACGATCGTGCCCCAGTCGATCTCCGCGGCGTCGCGCCAGCGCAGCGTGAACTCCCGCGCCCGCCAGTCGATGGGCAGCAGGTAGAGCAGCGACGCGCCGAGCACCGCGACCATGCCCTCGTCGAGGCGGTCGCTGACCGCGGTGTACGCGTCGGACTCGTTGCCGGCGACGAGGGCGACGACGCCGGGCAGGATCCACAGGAACACCGTGATGCTGAACGCGACCAGGGTGTTCTTCTCGGCCCGCGACAGCGGCCCCATCTCCGCGCGCTGCTCGGCGACGTAGTCCTCGACGCCGTCGATGCGGCGCAGCTCGGGCTTGTTGAGCAGGAGCAGCACCACGGCCAGCGCCACGAACATCAGCAGGCAGATCGGCACGGCGACGGCCATCCACTGCGCGAACGTGATCGTCTCGCCGGTGGCCTCCTCGATCAGCCCGCGACCGATGAGGTTGGGCGGGCTGCCGACCGGGGTGAGCAGGCCGCCGACGCTGGCCCCGTAGGCCAGCATCAGCATGATCGCCGCACCCACCCGCAGCCGCAGGGGGTCGAAGTCGGCGGCGACCAACCCGCGCTCCTGCAGCAGCTTGGCGATCACCCCGAGGATGCCCAGCGCCGTGGGCAGCAGCATCGCCACGGTCGCGGTGTTGGACACGAACGCCGAGAGCAGGCAGGTGATCACGCCGAACGCGATGATCACCCCGGAGGTCGAGCGGCCCACCCGGGGCAGGGCCAGGATCCGGAACGCGAAGCGGCGGGCCAGCCCGTGCTTGAGCATGGCCTGGGCCAGGATGAACGCCCCGATGAAGGTGAAGATCGTCGACGAGCCGAACCGGGCCAGCACGTCGTCGGCCGGCTCGACCTGCAGGAAGACGATCACCGCGACGCCGATCAGCCCGCCGATCGGGATCGGCACCGCCTCGGTCACCCACAGCACGATGACCCCGAGCAGCACCCCGGCGAGGTTCTGCTGGGCGGGCTCCAGCCCCAGCGGCAGCAGCAGGAAGACGATCGTCACCAGCGGGGCCAGGAACAGCCCTACCGTGCGCCTGCCCCGTTCGAACCGCTCCTCGGCGGGTGAGAGCCGCTGCTCGCCGAGGCTGCGGTAGGTGGCGTGGCCCAGCAGGGCCTTGTCGACGTCGGTCCGCTCACTCTCGGTCGCCATGGATCAAGGGTGACACCGATCACACGACGCGGCATCCGGAGACTACCTTGTCCGGTTCGTCCGGTCGTCGTGCGGTCAGCGCCCGCGCCGGCCCGCCGGCCCGCCGGGCTGCCAGAGCACGTCGCCGTCCGGGTTGGCCGCCCGACCGAGGATGAACAGCAGGTCGGACAGGCGGTTGAGGTACTTCGCCGTCAGCGGGTTGGTGCGCTCCGCGTCGCGCTCCAGCAACGCCCACACCGACCGCTCCGCGCGCCGCACCACCGTCCGCGCCACGTGCAGGTACGCCGCGCCCGGCGTCCCGCCCGGCAGGATGAACGAGTCGAGCTTGGGCAGGCCCTCGTTGAACTGGTCGCACCAGCCCTCCAGGCGGGTCACGTAGTCCTCGGTGACGCGCAGCGGCGGATACTCCGGGTCGGGGACGATCGGGGCGCACAGGTCGGCGCCGACGTCGAACAGGTCGTTCTGCACCTGCCGCAGCGGCGCCAGCACCGCGTCGGCGAGCCCGCCCACCGTGACCGCCACCCCGATGGCCGCGTTGGCCTCGTCGGTGTCGGCGTAGGCCGCGAGCCGGACGTCGGTCTTCGGGACGCGGCTGAAGTCGCCGAGCGCGGTGGTCCCGTCGTCGCCGGTCTTGGTGTAGATCCTGGTCAGGTGCACGGCCATGCGACCAGCCTAGGTCGCCCCGCCCCGCGTTTCCGTCGAGAACGAACTTGTCGTGATCATCCAGCCCTGTTGATCACGACAAGTTCGTTCTCGACGGCACGGGCGCGGGCGGGTGTCAGGCGTTCGCGCCGGAGTCGACCAGCAGCGCGGCGCCGGTGATCGTCCGCGCGCCCGGTCCGGCCAGGTGCGCCACCGTCGCGGCGACGTCGTCGGCGGTCTGGAAGGCGCCCAGGGCCGTGCGGGCGCGCTGGGCGTCGGCGGCGGGACCGTCGGCGGGGTTCATGTCGGTGTCGGTCGACCCCGGGTGCACGACGTTCACCGTGATCCCGCGCGGCCCGAGGTCGTGGGCCAGGCCGCGGCTGAGCCCGCCGAGCGCGGCCTTGGACATCGCGTACAGCGCGATGCCGGGCTGGCCCGCGCGCTCGGCGAGGTTGCTGCCGATGGAGATGATCCGGCCACCGGGGCCCATGTGCCGGGAAGCGGCCTGGGCGGCGGTGAAGGCCGCGCCGACGTGGATGTCCAGCACGCGCCGCAACTCGTCCGCGTCGACGTCCTCGAACGGCCCGAACGGGAAGACCCCGGCGTTATTGACCAGCACGTCGAGCCGGCCGAAGCGGCCCGCGGCCTCGTCGACGGCGCGCGCGACGGCGGCGGGGTCGGCGCTGTCGGCGCGCAGCGCCAGCCCCCGCCGCCCGGTGCGTTCGATCGCCGCCACCACCGCGGCGGCCCGGTCGTCGGCGGTGAGGTAGGTGATGGCCACGTCGGCGCCGTCGGCGGCGAGCCGCAGCGCGATCGCGGCACCGATGCCGCGGCTGCCGCCGGTCACCAGGGCCACCTTGTCGGTCAGGTCGGGCATGGCCAGCCTTTCTGTAGGAGTCGATACAGAACATAGCCGCTATCCTTAGCGAGTGCTACAGAAAAGGGGGCGGCCGCGCGGCTTCGACCGCGACGCGGCGCTGCAGGCGGCCATGGAGGCCTTCTGGGAGCACGGCTACGAAGGCACCTCGATCGCCGACCTCACCGCGGCCATGGGCGTGCGCCCCCCGAGCCTCTACGCCGCCTTCGGCAGCAAGGAGGAGCTGTTCCGGGAGGCCGTGGCCCGCTACGAGGAGATCGAGGGCGGCCCGCCGCTGCGGGCCCTGCGCGAGGCGCCGACCGCGCTCGCCGGCATCGAGGCCATGCTGCGGGCCAACGTCGCCGACTACACCGACCCGGCCAAACCCAGCGGCTGCATGATCGTGCTGGCGGCCACCACCTACACCCCCTCGACCGAGGGCGTCCGCGACTTCCTGGCCGAGCAGCGCCGGGCCGCCACGGCCGCCGTCGAGGCGCGCCTGGTCGCCGGCCGGGCCGCCGGGGACGTGCCGCCCGGCGTCGATATCGGGGCGCTCGCCGCATACGTCAGCTCGGTGCAGTTCGGCATGTCGCTGCAGGCCCGCGACGGTGCGCGCGCCGAGGAGCTGTCCGCCGTGGTCGACCTGGCCGTCCTCGCCTGCGCGCAGCGGCTCCGGCCGATGCGGTGAGCACCGGGGCGGGGGGATAGCGTCGCCAGTCGTGGCACAGCATTTTGCGGTGGGCGGAGGCGCCCGCCTGGTCGGCTCGGTGGACGTGGTCGGGGCCAAGAACAGCGTCCTGAAGCTGATGGCCGCGGCGCTGCTCGCCGAGGGCACGACGACGCTCACCAACTGCCCGGAGATCCTGGACGTGCCGCTGATGGCCGACGTCCTGCGCAGCCTCGGCTGCACGGTCGAGGTCGACGGCGGCACCGTCACCATCGACGTGCCGGCCGAACCGGGTGCCCAGGCCGACTACAAGTCGGTGTCGAAGCTGCGCGCCTCGGTCTGCGTGCTCGGGCCGCTGGTGGCGCGCTGCCGGCGGGCGATCGTGCCGCTGCCGGGCGGCGACGCGATCGGCTCCCGCCCCCTGGACATGCACCAGGCCGGGCTGCGCAAGCTCGGCGCGACCACCGAGATCGAGCACGGCCGGGTCGTCGCCCACGCCGAGGAACTGCGCGGCGCGCAGATCTGGCTCGACTTCCCCAGCGTCGGCGCCACCGAGAACATCCTGATGGCCGCCGTCCTCGCGGAGGGCGCCACGGTCATCGACAACGCCGCCCGCGAACCGGAGATCGTCGACCTCTGCACGATGCTCCAGCAGATGGGCGCCAAAATCGACGGCGTCGGCTCGTCCACGCTGACCGTCAACGGCGTCGCCGACCTCCAACCCACCGAGCACCGCGTGATCGGCGACCGGATCGTCGGCGCCACCTGGGGATTCGCCGCCGCGATGACCCGCGGCCAGGTGACGGTGCGCGGCATCGACCCGCACCACATCGACCTCGTGCTCGACAAGCTGCGCAGCGCCGGCGCGCAGACCGACATCGGCACCGACGAGTTCACGGTGACGATGGACGGCCGCCCGCAGGCCGTCGACTTCGTCACGCTGCCCTACCCGGGCTTCGCCACCGACCTGCAGCCCATGGCGATTGCCCTCTCCGCGGTGGCCGATGGCACCTCGATGATCACCGAGAACGTGTTCGAGTCGCGCTTCCGGTTCGTCGACGAGATGGTCCGCCTCGGCGCCGACGCCCGCACCGACGGCCACCACGCCGTCATCCGCGGCGTCGAGCGCCTCTCCAGCGCCCCGGTGTGGGCGAGTGACATCCGCGCGGGCGCCGGGCTGGTGCTCGCCGCGCTCTGCGCCGACGGGACGACCGAGGTCTGGGACGTCGAGCACATCGACCGCGGCTACCCGCGGTTCGTGGAGAACCTGCGCGGCCTGGGCGCCGACATCTCCCGCGTGACGGCCGACCCCGACCGCTGACAGCCGCGCTAGCGCGGCCGCGCTCGGCAGCCGGGCTGGACGAGAGCCGCTCTCGTGCGGCCGAGTTGGACGAGAGCCGCTCTCGTGCGGCCGAGTTGGACGAGAGCCGCGCTCGTGCGGCCGAGTTGGACGAGAGCCGCGCTCGTGCGGCCGAGTTGGACGAGAGCCGCTCTCGTGCGGCGGGGTTGGACGAGAGCCGCGCTCGTGCGGCCCGAGGCAGGAAGAGCGTCCTCGCAGGGCTGGCGTGACCTCGCAGGGCTGGTGGGGTCGTCGCAGCGCGCCGGCGGGCTGCGAGCGCACGCCTGGTGCTGCGAGGGCGCTGGCTGGGTGGTTGCGCAGCGCTGGTGGGGGGAACGCAGTGCTGGCTGAGTCGTCGCAGGGCTGGTAGGAGGGGCATGCCAGCCGGAGGGCGCCCGCGCACGCCGGTCGGCCACTTCGCAGCGTCTCCATGGTCTTCGCAGGGGCCACGGCGCCTGCGAAGACCATGGAGACCCTGCGAGGACGCCCCCGACCGGGGTGCGAGCGTCCTCGCAGCAGGTGTGGGCGCGCTGCGCGCGCCGCACGAGAGTGGCTTTCGTCCAGCCTGGTCGTACGAGCGCGGCTTTCGTCCAACTTGGCGACGTCCCGGGGGAGCGCGGGCCGCGGTGCGAGCGCGGCTTTCGTCCAACCCAGCGGCGGTAGGGGATCTTTGGGGGAGAACCCCCGGCACGTTCAGTGGCTACCCGGATGGGTCCGCGTCCGCATCCCCGTGACGCTGATCTCCGTGGAGAACTGGGTGATGTCGCTGCTGGGGGCGTTGGACGCGATCCCGTTCTGGCAGCTGTGCCTGATCGTGGCCGTGATGCTCGTGCTGGAGACCACGGTCGCCATCGGGCTGGTCACGCCGGGGGAGGTGGTGCTGCTCGCGGCGGCGACGACCGTGGCGGGGCCCGGGGAGTACGCCGTGCTGGCGGGGGTGGCGGCGGTGGCCAGCCTCATCGGGCAGACCGGGGGCTACCTGATCGGGCGGCGGTTCGGCGGGCGGATCCGGGCGTCCTGGGCGGGTCGGAAGATCGGGGAGGAGCACTGGGTCCGGGCCGAGGGGGTGCTGCGGGGCGGGGCGGGGCGGGCGATCGTCGCGTCGCGGTTCCTGGCGGTGGCGCACTCGCTGGTGCCGGTGATCGCCGGGACGCTGCGGATGCCGCTGCGCCGCTTCGCGCCCTACACTGCGCTCGGCGCCGTGCTGTGGGGCCTGGTCTACGTCGGGCTGGGCAGTGCGGCGTCGACGGCGGTGCGGCACTCGGCCCACCTGATCGGGCCGGTGTTCACCGGTGCGCTGGTCGCCGCCGTGGTCGCGGCGCTGGTCGTGCGGGCCGTCCGCCGCCACCGCCGCGAGGCCCGGCAGCGGCTGGCCGAACGGGACGTGGAGCAGACGGTCGAACTGGCCGTGGCACCCGCCGCGCCGCCCCGGCGCGGGTCCTCGACCTGACCTTCGGTGAAGGCTGCATGAAATCACCCGGTGGTGGGAACTCAGCCCCGTGACCAGTGCAGCCAGTAGCGCCAACCAGTCGGCGCGTCAGGCGGCTAACAGCCGGCCTGTCAAGATCGGTGCCCGGGTGGGGATCGCCGCGTACGGCGTCACCCACGTGTTGATCGCATGGCTCGCCCTGCAGATCGCCTTCGGCCAGAACGAGCGAGCGGACCAGACCGGCGCGTTCCAGGCGATCGCCGAGGGGACCGGCGGGAAGATCCTGCTGTGGGTCCTCGTCGTCGGCTTCGTCGCCGCCTGCCTGTGGCGCCTGGAACAGGCCATCTGGGGCTACTCCTACGTCGACGACAAGAAGAAGCAGATCCGCGAGAAGGGGAGCAGCGCGGCCAAGGCCGTGCTGTTCGCGGTGCTGGCGTTCCTGGCCGGGCGCACCGCCTCCGGCGGCGGGAGCAGCGGCCAGCAGCAGCAGGCCACCGCGGGTGTGCTGGGCATGCCCGGCGGCACCTTCCTGGTCGGGCTGGTCGCCCTGATCATCGTCGGGCTCGGCGTCTACAAGATCGTCCGGGGCTGGAAGCGGAAGTTCACCGAGGACATGGACCTGCCGTCGGACCGGAAGGCCCGCCAGGCCGCGGTGCGCAGCGGCCAGGTCGGCTACATCGGCCGCGGCGTCGTCACCATCATCATCGGCGTGCTGGTCGGGTTGGCCGCGGTCAACCACGACCCGAACGAGGCCGGCGGCATCGACGCCGCCCTCAAGACCCTGGCCACTCAGCCGTTCGGGCCGTACCTGCTGATCCTGGTGGCGCTCGGCTTCCTGGCGTTCGGCGTGTTCTGCGCCTTCGACGCCCGCTACCACCGGGTCTGACCTACTCGATCGCGCCCCGACTGAGCACCACCCTGGCGTCCACCAGGTCGTCCCGGAAGACCAGCAGCCGGTAGCCGTTCTCGGTACGACCCACCGTGGCCCGTATCCCGGCCCCCAGGAGCCGGCCGCGCAGCACCCGCGCGGCCGGCTCCGTCGGTACCCGGGACACCTCCTCCAGCAGGCCGTCGCCGGTGGGGTCGTCGGGGTCGGGGATCCGCGGGCCGGGCTGGTTGCGACCGGTGCCGAACGTCCAGCGCAGGCCCAGGACGAGGCCGCCGAGCATCAAGAACCCGCCGAAGAGGACGAAGAACCGGGTCGCCTGGTCAGCCACGCACCCATTCTCCGCCTCCTCCCGCCGTCCCGCTCCGGTGTGACGACGGCACCATTCATGCCGGTCACCGGACTACGCGCCAGTAGCATGGTTTACCAAGCAGCCCCCGACGGCGGAGGTGTCCGGTGCCGTACCCGAGCGACCGCGAGCGAGACCGGCCCTGGGTCATCCGCACGTACGCGGGGCACTCCTCCGCGGAGAAGTCCAACGCGCTGTACCGGCGCAACCTGGCCAAGGGCCAGACGGGCCTGTCCGTGGCGTTCGACCTCCCCACCCAGACCGGCTACGACCCCGACGACGAGCTGGCCAAGGGCGAGGTCGGCAGGGTCGGGGTGCCGGTCAGCCACATCGGCGACATGCGCGCCCTGTTCGACGGCATCCCGATGGCCGAGGCCAACACCTCGATGACCATCAACGCGCCGGCCATGTGGCTGCTCGCGCTCTACGTCGCCGTCGCCGACGAGCACAGCGCCGACCGCACCCGGCTCGCCGGCACCACGCAGAACGACATCGTCAAGGAGTACCTCTCCCGCGGCACGTACGTCTTCCCGCCCGGCCCGAGC
Source organism: Pseudonocardia lacus (assembly GCF_018531445.1). Lineage (GTDB taxonomy): Bacteria > Actinomycetota > Actinomycetes > Mycobacteriales > Pseudonocardiaceae > Pseudonocardia > Pseudonocardia lacus. Next base: position 9,036 of record NZ_JAHDTH010000071.1, on the reverse strand, counting down.
ATGCGCCTGATCACCGACATGGTGGCCTGGTCGGTGACCGAGCTGCCGCGCTGGAACCCGATCAACATCTGCAGCTACCACCTGCAGGAGGCCGGTGCGACGCCCGAGCAGGAGCTGGCCTACGCGCTGTGCACCGCCATCGCCGTGCTGGACTCGGTGCGCGACTCCGGCCAGGTGCCGCCGGAGCGCTTCGGCGACGTCGTCGGGCGCATCTCCTTCTTCGTCAACGCCGGCCTGCGCTTCGTGGAGGAGATGTGCAAGATGCGGGCCTTCGCCCGGCTCTGGGACGACATCACCCGCGAGCGCTACGGCGTGCAGGACCCCAAGCAGCGCCGCATGCGCTACGGCGTGCAGGTCAACTCGCTCGGCCTGACCGAGGCCCAGCCGGAGAACAACGTCCAGCGGATCGTGCTGGAGATGCTTGCCGTCACGCTCTCCCGCGACGCCCGCGCCCGCGCCGTGCAGCTACCGGCCTGGAACGAGGCGCTGGGCCTGCCCCGGCCGTGGGACCAGCAGTGGGCGCTGCGGATGCAGCAGGTGCTGGCCTACGAGACCGACCTGCTGGAGTACGAGGACCTGTTCGCCGGCAGCCACGTCGTCGAGGCGAAGGTGGCCGAGCTCGTCGAGGGCGCCCGCGCCGAGATCGATCGCGTGCAGGAGATGGGCGGCGCGGTCGCCGCCGTCGAGTCCGGGTACATGAAGGGCCGGCTGGTCACCTCGCTGGCCGAGCGGCGCAGGCGCATGGAGTCGGGGGAGACGGTCGTCGTCGGGGTCAACCGCTTCGACTCCACCGAGCCCAGCCCGCTGCAGGCCGAAGGCGCGGCGGCGATCGAGACCGTCGACCCGGCCACCGAGGCCGCCGCGATCGAGGCCGTGCGGGCCTGGCGCGCCGGGCGCGACGCGGCCGCCGTGCAGGGCGCGCTGGACGCGCTGCGCGACGCCGCCAAGACCGACACCAACCTGATGGAGGCCTCGCTGGCCTGCGCCCGGGTCGGCGTCACGACCGGCGAGTGGTCGGGCGTGCTGCGCGAGGTCTTCGGCGAGTTCCGCGCCCCCACCGGGGTGGGCGCGGCCGTCGTCAGCGCCGACGAGGGGGCCGCCACCGAGATCGCCGCGGTGCGCGAGCGCGTCCGCGCCGCGGGCGAGGAGATCGGCTCCAAGCTGCGGATGCTGGTCGGCAAGCCCGGCCTCGACGGCCACTCCAACGGCGCCGAGCAGGTGGCCGTGCGGGCCCGCGACGTCGGGTTCGAGGTCGTCTACCAGGGCATCCGGCTCACCCCGTCGCAGATCGTGGCGGCCGCGGTGCAGGAGGGCGTGCACGTGGTGGGGCTGTCGGTGCTGTCCGGCTCGCACCTGGAGGTGGTGCCGGCGGTGGTCGACGGGCTGCGGGCGGCCGGGGCCGACGACGTGCCGGTGATCGTCGGGGGGATCATCCCGCCGGAGGACGCGGCGGTGCTGCGGGAGCGGGGGGTGGCGGCGGTCTTCACGCCGAAGGACTACCGGTTGACCGAGATGATGGGCGGGATCGTCGACCTGGTCCTCGCCGCCCACCGCGAGGGCCGCTAGCCCTCGCCGTTGCCGTTCTCCTCCTTGTCCTCGCCGCGCCGGCGCAGCATGCGGAAGCCGGGGATGCCCTGGATGGCCAGCCGGGTGTCCTTGAGGACGTCGAGCATGTCGTGCACGTCGGGTCCGACGCGGTCGAGGGTGGCCAGGATCGGCATGATGTCGGTCGTCATGTGCTCGGCCAGCTGGGGCAGGTGGTCGATGAGGCGGATCGCGGCGTCGAGCTCGGCCCGGGAGAACTCGTTCACGAACGCCGTGGCCAGCGGGGCGGCCTTGTCCGCGATCGGCTCGTAGACCGTCAACATGTCCGCGGCCTTGCCGGTGAGCTCGCCCGCGCGGCCGACCAGCACGCCGGCCTGACCGGCAACGCCGGAGGCGTTCTCGACGATCCCGGCGGCGTCGGTGGCGACGCCGTCGACGCGGGCGACGAGCCCTTCTGCGCTGCCGGCGACGCCGTCGACGCGGGCGACGAGCCCTTCTGCGCTGCCGGCGACGCCGTCGACGCGGGCGACGAGCCCTTCTGCGCTGCCGGCGACGCCGTCGACGCGGGCCACGAGCCCTTCTGCGCTGCCGGCCACGCCGTCCACCCGGGCCACGAGCTCGCCGGCGCTGCCAGCGACTCCGTCGACGCGGGCCACCAGTTCGCCGGCGCTGCCGGCGACCCCGTCGACCCGCTCGACCAGCCGGCCGGCGTCGGTGGCCACCGCGTCGACGCGCTCGACGAGCGTGGCCGCCGACCCGGCCACCACCTGGACCTGGTCGATCAGCGGGCGGACGCGGTCGACGGCGTCGCGCACCCCGCCCACCAGCTCGTCGACCGTGCCGACGAGCGAGTCGACGGTGTCGATGAGGGAGTCGACGGTGCCCAGCAGCGTCCGGATCCGGACGACGAGGGCGTCGGCGTCGTCGAGCAGGACGTTGACCCGCTTCGGCAGCCCGGTGACCACCCCGACCGCCTCGTCGGTCCAGCCCAGCACCGTGCGGGCGCCCTGGACGAGGTCGGACGGGCTGACCCACACGGGCAGCCCCGCGATGCGCACCATCCCCCCATCCTGGCCCGTGGCGATCGTCGGCGCCCGTCCGGTGCGCTCTAGTCCGGCCAGACCGGCTTGCGCTTCTCCAGGAAGCTGGCCATGCCCTCCTTCGCCCCCGGGCTCTGCGACAGCGACGCCATCACCTCGATCGCGATCGCGTAGGCGTCGGCCTCCGGGCGGTCGAGCTGGGCGTAGAGGGTCTGCTTGCCGACGCCCTTGCCGAAGCGGCTGCCCCGGGTGGCGCGGGCGAGCAGCTCGTCGGTGCGGGCGTCGAGCTCGTCGTCCGGCACCGCGTAGTTGATCAGGCCCCACTCGGCGGCGCTGGCCGCGTCGACGTTGTCGCCGGTCAGCGCCATCTCCATGAGCCGCTTGCGGCCGATGTTGCGCGCGACGGGCACGGCCGGCGTGTGGCAGAACCAGCCGCCCTTGCCGCCGGGCAGCGCGAACGCGGCCGACTCGGCGGCCACGGCGAGGTCGCAGGAGGCGACCAGCTGGCAGCCGGCCGCGGTGGCGACGGCCTGCACCTTGGCCACCACGACCTGCGGGACCTGCTCGATGGTCTGCATGACCTTCGTGCAGAGCCGCAGCAGGTCGCGCACGCCGGCGAGGTCGCGCGCGGCGACGTCGGCGAAGTCGTGGCCCGCGGAGAAAGCCTTGCCCTCCGCGCCCAGCACGATGCCGGTCGCGTTCGAGGCGCCCGCGGTCTCGAACGCGTGCAGCAGTTCGCGCAGGTGCGGCTCGGACAGCGCGTTGCGCCGCTCGGGGCGGTTCATGGTGATCCGCACGGTGTCGCCGTCCTGCTTGACCAGGAGGTAGTCGTAGTCGCCCACGCCCCGACGGTAGCCCGCGGCGAGCGGTCTTGTCCCCGCCCGTTCGACGGGCGTACCGTGACTGTGTGACCGAAAGCGCCGATCTGGTCAACAAGTCAGACGCCCGCATGGACCGCGTCCTCGACGCGGCCGGCGAGCTGCTGCTGCGCTGGGGCTACCAGCGCGTCACGATCGACGAGATCGCCCGCCACGCCGGCATCGGCAAGGGCACGGTCTACCTGCACTTCCCCAACAAGGAAGCGCTGTTCCTGACGCTGCTGCTGCGGGCGCAGCGGCGCAGCCTCACCGGGGTCCTCGACGCCGTCGCCGCCGATCCGCGCAACGTGCTGCCCTCGCGGGTCCTCCGCCACGTCTACCTGCACGTCGCCCAGGACCCGGTGCTGCGCGCGCTCTACCTGGGCGACGCGGAGGTGCTCGGGCGGCTCACGCACGAGGCCACCGAGACGCTCGGCGAGCTCTCCGCCGAACGAGCGCGCGGGGTGCGCGAGCACTTCGCGGCCCTACGTGAGGCGGGTGCCATGCGCACCGACCTCGACCTCGACGCGCAGGTGCACGTCATGCAGGCGGTCGCCACCGGCTTCTTCTTCGTCGACGCCCTGCCCGCCAGCCCGCTCGACACCCAGCAGCGGGCCGACCTGATCGCCCACACCATGGCCGGCGCCCTGGAGGTCGCCGACCCCCCGCGCGAAGCCCTCGCCGACGTCGTCGACCGGCTCGGCGCGCTCTACACGTCCATGATCGACAAGTTCGACGAGGAACTGCGCCGCCGCACCCGGTGATCCCGCCCGGCGGCCAGTGAGGAGCAGACATGACCACCACCACCGGCCCCAGCATGCTCGACCCGGCCCTCATCGCCGACCCGTACGGCGGCTACGGGGCCCTCCGCGAGGAGGCGCCCGTGCTGCGCGGCGTCGGCCCGGACGGCAGCACGCCGCTGTGGTTCGTCACCCGCCAGGACGAGGTGCGCGCCGTGCTCGGCGACCCGCGCTTCGTCAACGACCCGGCCTCGGTGCGCGAGGGCGTCCAGGTCGACGACGCGCGGCGCAAGCTGATGGCCCAGTTCGGGCTGGACGAGGAGCTGGCCGGCTACCTCACCGGCACCATCCTCGACGCCGACGGCGCCGACCACACCCGGCTGCGCAAGCTGGTGTCGCGGGCGTTCACGGTGCGGCGGGTGGGCGAGCTGCGCCCGCGGGTCGAGGCGATCGCCGCCGACCTGCTCGACCGGCTGCCCGAGCGGTTCGACCTGATGCCCGGCTACGCCTACCCGCTGCCGATCACGGTGATCTGCGACCTGGTCGGCGTGCCGGAGTCCGAGCGGGCGGACTGGCGGGAGTGGTCGCACGCGCTGTTCTCCATGCGCCGGGAGAACTTCCCGGGCGCGATCCGGTCGATGGCCGACAACGTCAAGGAGCTGATCGCGGCCCGCCGTCGCGAGCCGGCCGACGACCTCGTCACCGGCCTCGTCCAGGCCCAGGAGGCCGACGGCGACCGGCTCACCGACGCCGAGATGGTCACCATGGTGTTCGTGCTCGTGCTGGCCGGCCACGAGACCACCGCCAACCTGATCGGCAACGCCACCCGGGCCCTGCTCACCCACCCCGACCAGCTCCAGCTGCTGCGCGACGACCCCGCGCTGTGGCCGACCGCGGTGCACGAGCTGATGCGCTTCACCGGGCCCGTCCTGGGCACCCGGATCCGGTTCGCCAAGGAGGACGTCGAGCTCGGCGGGCAGCTCATCGCCGCCGGCCAGGCCGTCGAGGCCGTGATCGGTGCGGCCAACCGCGACCCGCGCGCCTACCCCGACCCCGACCGGCTCGACGTCACCCGCCGGCCCGTCGCCGGCCACGGGGAGGGCCACGTCGGGTTCGGGCACGGCGCGCACTACTGCCTGGGCGCGGCGCTGGCCCGCCAGGAGGGCGAGATCGCGCTGCGGGCGCTGTTCGACCGCTTCCCGGACCTGGCCCTCGACTCGGCCGAGCCGGAGTGGGAGCAGGTCCCGAACATGCGCAGGCTGGCGACGCTGCCGCTACGGCGCTGACCCGGGGCGAAGGCGGAGCAGGAGGTAGGCGGCGAGGGTCTGCGCGTCCACGATCGCCGAGCGGCGCACCATGTCCTCGAACTCGGCAACCGTGAACCACCCCGTGCGCATGTCCTGCTCCGTCGCCTCCCGCCGGTGCGGGCCGGCGGCCAGCGCCGTGGCCAGGAAGACGTGCGCGCGCTGGCTCGACATCCCGGGGGCCACGTCGACGTCGCCGAGCAGCTCCATCCGCCCGGCCACCAGACCGGTCTCCTCGGCCAGCTCGCGGGCGGCCAGCTCGGCCGGGTCCTGCTCGGCCCGGTCGGGCGCGGTGCCCATCGGGAACTCCCAGCGGCGCGCCCCGACCGGGTACCGGAACTGCTCGACCAGGTGCAGCCGGTCGCCGTCGAGCGGGATCACCACGGCCGCCGTCGGCTTGTCGATGACGCCGAAGATGCCTTCCGAGCCGTCCGCGCGCAGCACGCCGTCCTCCCGGACGGTCATCCAGGCGTTGGCGTAGACCTGCCGGCTGTGGAGCGTCTGCACGGCGTCCACGGTGCCCCCTCGCCCCGCGCGGGTGATCGTCGGGGGGCGGCTCTAGGGTCTGCCGGGTGCGTCTCGTCATCGCCCGGTGCCAGGTCGACTACGTGGGCCGGCTGACGGCCCACCTGCCGATGGCGCCGCGGTTGCTGCTGGTCAAGTCCGACGGGTCGGTCAGCGTGCACGCCGACGACCGTGCCTACAAGCCGCTGAACTGGATGAGCCCGCCCTGCTGGCTTGAGGAGCAGCCCGGCGTCTGGACCGTGCGCAACAAGGCCGACGAGTCGCTGGTCATCACGATCGACGAGGTCCTGCACGACACCAGCCACGAGCTCGGCGTCGACCCCGGCCTGGTCAAGGACGGCGTGGAGGCCCACCTGCAGGAACTCCTCGCCGCGCATCCGACGGCCCTCGGCGAGGGCTTCACGCTCGTCCGCCGCGAGTACATGACCGCGATCGGCCCGGTCGACCTGCTCTGCAGGGACGCCGCGGGGAAGAGCGTGGCGGTGGAGATCAAGCGACGGGGCGAGATCGACGGCGTCGAGCAGCTCACCCGCTACCTCGAACTCATGAACCGCGACCCGCTGCTGGCCCCGGTCGCCGGGGTGTTCGCCGCCCAGCAGATCAAGCCGCAGGCCCGCACGCTGGCCGAGGACCGCGGTATCCGGTGCGTCGTCGTCGACTACGACGCCCTGCGCGGCACGGAGTCCACGGACCTGCGCCTGTTCTGACCCGGGCCCCGTCGAGAACGAACTTGTCGTGATCATTCCGCCCTGTTGATCACGAGAAGTTCGGTATCGACGGGGCTCGGGGCGTGGTGGCGCGGTACCGGTCACAAGAGGGCCGGTCGGTGGGCCCGGGGATGGGAGGATGGCGCATCCCCAACGGCGGAGGTGGGCGCGTGGCACGCGAGTTCCGGACGGTCGGCGTGGTCGGCCTGGGCACCATGGGTGCGGGCATCGTCGAGGTGTTCGCCCGCAACGGGCTGCAGGTCATCGCGGCCGAGGTGGACAGCACGGCCGTCGAGCGCGGGCGCAGCCACCTGGAGACCTCGACTGCGCGCGCGGTCGAGCGCGGCAAGCTGACCGCCGAGGGCGCCGCCGAGCTGCTCGGTCGCATCACCACCACGACCTCGCTGCAGGACCTGGCCGACGCCGACCTGGTCATCGAGGCCGTGCCGGAGAGCCTCGACCTCAAGGCCGACGTGTTCGCCACCCTCGACAAGGTCTGTCGGCCCGAGGTGATCCTGGCGTCGAACACGTCCTCGCTGTCGGTCACCGAGCTGTCCGTGCGCACCGGGCGGCCCGGCCGCGTCGTCGGCATGCACTTCTTCAACCCGGCGCCGGTGCAGAAGCTCGTCGAGCTGGTCCGCACGGTCGTCACCGAGCAGGACGTCATCGACGACCTGAAGGCCTTCGCCGCCACCCTGGACAAGGTGCCGGTCGTCATCGGCGACCGTGCCGGCTTCATCGCCAACGCGCTGCTGTTCGGCTACCTCAACCACGCCGCCCGGATGTTCGAGTCGCGCTACGCCAGCCGCGAGGACCTCGACGCCGCGATGCGCTACGGCTGCGGCTACCCGATGGGCCCGCTGGCCCTGCTCGACCTGATCGGGCTGGACACCAGCTACGAGATCCTCGACACGATGTACAAGCAGTCGCGCAACCAGGCGCACGCCCCGGCCCCGGTGCTCAAGCAGATGATCACCGCGGGGCTGCTGGGCCGGAAGTCCGGGCGCGGCTTCTACACCTACACCGGCCCGCACAGCTCCAAGGTCGTGCCCGACGCCCTCACCCCGGGCGACGCCGTGCCCGAGGGCGTCGCGGTGCGCGACGTCGCGCAGGTCGGCGTGGTCGGCACCGGCACGATGGCGTCCGGGATCGTCGAGGTGCTGGCCAAGGCCGGGCTCGACGTCGTGTTCCGCGGGCGCAGCGCGTCCAAGGTGGACGCCACGCTGGCCGGGCTGCGCAAGTCGCTGGAGAAGTCGGTCGTGCGCGGGCGGCTCACCGAGCAGGAGCGCGACGCCGCGCTGGGGCGCATCCGCGGCACCACCAGCCTGGAGGACCTCGCCGACGCCGACCTGGTCGTCGAGGCCGTCGCCGAGGAGCTCGACGTCAAGCGGGCCGTCTTCGCCGCCCTCGACGAGGTGTGCAAGCCCGGGGCGATCCTGGCGACCACCACGTCCTCGCTGCCCGTCGTGGAGTGCGCGGTGGCGACGTCGCGCCCGCAGGACGTCCTCGGCCTGCACTTCTTCAACCCCGCCCCGGCCATGAAGCTGGTCGAGGTGGTCTCCACCATCACCACCGCGCCGGAGGTCACCGCCACCGGGATCGCGCTCAGCCGGCGGCTGGGCAAGGTGCCGGTGTCCTGCGGCGACCGCGCCGGCTTCATCGTCAACGCGCTGCTGTTCCCGTACCTGAACGACGCGGTGAAGATGCTGGAGGCGCACTACGCCACCGCCGACGACATCGACGCCGCGATGAAGACCGGCTGCGCCCTGCCGATGGGCCCGTTCGAGCTGCTCGACGTCGTCGGGCTGGACGTCTCGCTGGCCATCGAGCGCTCGCTGTACCTGGAGTTCCGCGAGGCCGGCCTGGCCCCGGCCCCGCTGCTGGAGCACCTGGTGACCGCCGGACGGCTCGGGCGCAAGACCGGCCACGGCTTCCGCGACTACGCCGCCCGCTGACCGATCCGGACCCGATCGCTACCGTTTCGGCCCGTGCCCCGCTCCAACCGGCCCCGTCGGGGCCGCGCCGGCCCGCGCGACCGCGACGCGCCCGACCGCCCGCTCGGCGGGATCGCGCCGACCAGGCGGGAGAGCGGCCCCGACGGCGAGTGGTTGGTCCGGCCGGTGCCCGGGTCGGGCGCGGTCAAGTCCTACCGGTGCCCCGGGTGCGACCAGACGATCCCGCCCGGGACGGCGCACGTCGTCAGCTGGCCGGACGACGGCCCGGTGACCGATCGCCGGCACTGGCACACGGCGTGCTGGGCGGCGCGGGGCCGCCGCCGCCCCGGCGGCCGGTGGTGAACCGGGCCGGTCAGCGGCGGG
>NZ_JAHDTH010000070.1 GCF_018531445.1 Pseudonocardia lacus | reverse complement strand
CCCGGCGCGGACGATCACGGTCGATGGCGACGGGATCGACGGCTGAGCGACTGGTGAGCGACGAGCTGTGGGAGTTGATCGAGCCGCTGATTCCTCCACCTCGGCGTCGTCGACGCCGTGATGGGCGGACAGGCCGGCCACGGGTTGCCGACCGCGCTGTGCTGGCGGGGATCGTGTTCGTGCTCACGACCGGGATCGGATGGAACGACCTGCCGGGTGAGCTGGGGTGCGGGTCGGGCACGACGTGCTGGCGGCGGCTGCGGGACTGGCAGCGCGCTGGGGTCTGGGACCAGCTGCACCGGGCGGTGCTCGACCGGCTCGGCCAAGCCGGAGTCCTGGACTGGTCCCGGGCCGCGGTCGACTCGGTCAGCGTGCGCGCCAAGCGCCGCGGCGAGGCGACCGGGCCCTCACCGACCGATCGCGGTAAGCGGGGGTCGAAGTACCACGTGCTCTGCGACCGCAACGGCCTCCCGCTGCACGCGCTGGTGACCGGCGCGAACACCCACGACAGCCGGATGCTGGAGGAGTTGCTCGATACCAACCCCGGCGTGCGTGAACAGCGCGGACGTCCCGGCCGCCCGCGCAGGCGCCCGGTCAAGCTGCACGCCGACAAGGGCTACGACTACCCACGATGCCGCCGATACCTGCACGAACGCGGGATCGGCGTGCGGATCGCGCGACGCGGGATCGAGGACTCCCAGCGCCTCGGGCGGGTTCGGTGGGTCGTGGAACGCACGATGGCGTGGCTGCTGTCGTTCCGCCGGCTCGCGCTGCGCTACGAACGCTCCCGCACCAGCATCGAGGCGATGCTCCGGCTGGCGTGCGCACTGATCTGTCTGCGCCGCCTGTCTCAACCAGCCTGACCCAGTCAAGATCAGCTCAGGCTCGCGCCGGTAGGAGCGGGGCCCACGCCAGGTGCTCCAGCGCCCGGTCGGTGGCGGCGAGGTCGAAGCGATGCGGGTCGAACCGGTCCGAGCCCCACCACTCCAGCCGCTCGGCGTGCTCCGGGTGGGTCGGATCGGTGAGAGCTTCGACGAACTCCGTATAGCCGAACGGCCCGCCGACATCCTCCGGTGGACAGGCACCCTCGCCAGCGACACAGCGTGGATAGCGCACCCCCGCCTCCGGGGCGATCACCGCGTCGACGACCAGCACGTGATGCCAGTTGTCGCCGAAGTCGTAGACGTAGCCCGCCTCGTCGCCCACCGACAGCAGCCGGAACAGCTTCGCCCTCGACTCATCGACGACACCGGTGTCCCAGTCCGGGTCGGGTAGCCCGTAGCGCTGCCCGGCGATGTCGAACTCGTGCAGATGCGCGTGCTCCCAGCCCATCGCGTCCTGCACCACCTCGTGCAGCACCGCCAAGCTCGCCTCGCCGGGCACCTCGACCACCCGCCGCACCACCGGTTCGACATCGGCCAACACGATCTCGATCCGGAAGATCTTCGTCTTCCCCGTCACCCGAGGCCTCGCCACACGGCGATGCTCCCACCAGCTCAACACCCAGCCGGATCCACTCCACTACTTCTGCAACGACCTCTGAATGGCTGCTGCCAAGTCCGGAGGTGTCCGACCGACGGGGTCACCTCACCGACCACGACCACGCTGAGCGGGAGTCATGGCCACCGCGGTCCACCACCTGGTCGGTCGTGACCGCGCCGGGTCGACCCGCTCATACTGACCACGCTGCTCATCGCCGGTGCCGGGGCGGGAGCGCCCGCAGGGTCGCCGGATCGGCGGCGACCCGCGGGAGGTGTTCGAGGGAGCGGTCGTGGCCGGGTCGTTGCTCGAATCAAAGCTCCACGTCCCCCGGCCACCGGGCGGGCTCGTGGCCCGACCGCGGCTGGGCGAGCACCTGCGCCACGGGACCGGGGCGGCGCTGACGCTCGTGTCGGCTCCGGCCGGGTTCGGCAAGACGACGCTGCTGGCCGATCGACTGGCCACCGCGCCCGGTGGGCGGCGGTCGGTCGCCTGGCTCTCACTCGACCGGGGGGACAACGATCCCGCGACGTTCTGGACGTACGTGGTCGCCGCGCTGCGGACGGCTCCCGCGGCGACGGAAACGCTCGGTGCGGGTGCACTGTCGTTGCTGGAGGCACCACGACCGCCGATCGAGGCGGTCCTCACCGCCCTGCTCAACGACCTGCACGCCCTGACGGACGACGTCGTGCTGGTCCTCGACGACTACCACGACATCGACGCGCCAGAGGTGCACAACGGGGTCGCGTTCCTGCTGGAGCACCTCCCCCCGCAGGTCCACGTGGTGATCGCGAGCCGAGCCGATCCGCCCTTCCCGCTGGCCCGGATGCGGGCCCGCGGCCGGCTCGTCGAGATCCGCGCCACCGGCCTGCGCTTCACCCCCGACGAGGCCGCGGCCTACCTCAACGAGGTCGCGGGTCTGGGCCTCGCCGCGCGGGACGTCGCGGCGCTGGAGCAGCGCACGGAGGGGTGGATCGCCGCGCTCCAACTGGCTGCCCTCTCCCTGCAGGGCCGCGACGACGTCGCCGGGTTCATCGCCCGGTTCGCCGGGGATGACCGCTACATCGTCGACTACCTGGTCGAGGAGGTACTGGCGCACCAACCCGAGCCCATCCGCCGCTTCCTGCTGAGCACCGCGGTCCTCGATCGGCTCACCGGGCCGCTGTGCGACGCCGTGACCGGTGGCGACGACGGGACCCGGATGCTCGTGGCCCTGGAGCGCGCCAACCTGTTCCTCGTCCCGCTGGACGACCGGCGGGAGTGGTACCGCTACCACCACCTGTTCGCCGACGTCTTGCGGGCGCGCACCGCGAGCGAGCAGCCCGAGCAGGTACTGCGGCAGCACGAGCGGGCCAGCCGCTGGTACGAGCAGCACGACCTGGCCGAGGACGCCGTCGGGCACGCGCTGGCCGCCGGCGGGTTCGCCCGCGCCGCGCGGCTCATGGAGCGGGCCGTGCCGGCGATCCGGCGCACCCGGCGGGACGCGGTGTTCCTCGGTTGGCTGAAGGCGCTGCCCGACGACGTCGTCAGCCGCAGCCCGGTCCTCGGCGTCTTCCACGGCTGGATGCTCATGGTCTCCGGCGACCTCGACGGGTTCGAGGCCCGGCTCGACGACGCGGAACGCGCGCTGGCCGCCGTACCGGCGGGGTCGGCTCCGCCCTGGGCCGACTCGGAGGAGCTGCACACGCTGCCGGCGACCATTGCGGTCTACCGTGCCTCGCTGGCGCAGGCCCGGGGCGACGTGGCCGGCACGTCGGAGCACGCTCGGCGCGCCCTCGACCTGGCCGGCCCCACCGACCACCTCGCGCGGGGCGGTGCGGCCGGGTTCCTCGGGCTCGCCGCGTGGGCGGAGGGGGACGTGTCCACCGCGCTGCGGACCTTCGACAGCGCGGTGAGCAGCCTGCGCGCGGCCGGCAACCTGGTCGACGAGCTCAGCGGCACGGTCGTGCTCGCCGACATGTGGCGCGCGGCCGGCCGCCCCGGCACCGCCCGCGGGCTCTGCGAGGGGGCGCTGCAGCTGGCCGCGGCCCGGGGCACGGCGCGCGCGACGGCAGACCTGCACGTCGTGCTGGGCGAGATCGATCGCGACGCCGGGGACCTCGACGGCGCCCGGCGACACCTCGACACCGCCGCGGCGCTCGGCGAGCCCGCGTCGACCACCGAGGGCCGCTACCGGTGGTTCGTGGCGATGGGCCTGCTCGCCGCGACCGGGGGCGACCCGGACGGCGCCGTCGACCTCCTCGCCCAGGCCCAGCAGCGGTACCTGCCCGGCTTCCTCCCCGACGTCCGCCCCATCCCGGCGCTGCGGGCCCGCGTCCTGATCGCGCAGGGTCGCCTGGCGGAAGCCGCGGACTGGGCTGCGGAACGCGGCCCGACCGGCGACGACGACGTCCGCTACCTGGGCGAGTTCGACCACCTCACCGTGGTCCGGCTGCTCGTCGCGCAGTATCGAGTTCACCCCAACTCCGTCCGGATCGACCGGGCGCTGCGGCTCCTGGACCGGGTGCACGACGCGGCCGAGGCTGCCGGGCGCGCCGGCAGCCTCGTCGAGATCCGCGTGCTGCAGGCCCTCGCCCACGACGCGCGAGGACAGCGGCAGCAGGCCCGCGCGGCGCTCGACCGGGCGTTCGCCGGGGCCCCCGAACCGGAGGTCTGCGTGCGGCTCTTCCTGGACGAGGGCGCCCCGATGACCGAGCTGCTGCGCGACGCCGAGCGTCACGGCGTCGCCGTCGAGCACGTGCGCCAGGTGCTCGGCCTCACCTCCCCGCCCGAACCCGGGCGCAGGTCGCCGTCGGCGGCGGGCCTGCTGACCGAGCGGGAGCTGCAGGTGCTGCGACTGCTGGACAGCGAGCTGACCGGGCCGCAGATCGCGCGGGAGATGTACGTCTCGCACAACACGCTGCGCACCCACACCAAGCACATCTTCGCCAAGCTCGACGTCACCACCCGGCGGGCCGCGGTCCACCGCGGCCGCGAACGCGGCGTGCTCTAGCCCGATCTCACCCCGCCGGTCACATCGTCGGGTGACGCCGGCTCACCCCCCGGCTTCCTACGTTCGATGACACCGATCGAAGGAGCCCGACCATGACCGTCACCACCACCACACTGACCCGAGCATCGGCCCTCGCCGCCGCCGCGGCGGGCGTGCTGTTCATCGCCGTGCAGATCGGCCACCCCCACCTCGACGCCGCATTCGCCACCACAACCGAATACGCGCTCCGCCAGGGCACGAAGGTGGTCATGGCTGCGCTGGCGCTCGCCGGGATCACCGGCATGTACCTGCGCCAGGTGCAGCGGGCCGGGGTGCTCGGTCTGCTCGGCTACCTCACCTTCGCCGCCGCCTACCTCGTCATGCTGAGTGTGGAGGTCGTGGGGCTGTCCGTCCTGCCGGCGCTGGGTGCCGTCGCACCCGGCTACGTCGACGACGTCCTCTCCGTGGCCACGGGCGGTACCGCCGTCGGCGACATCGGCGGGCTGCTCACCCTCAACGCGATCCTGGGCGCCATCTTCATCGGCGGCGGCGTGCTGTTCGGCCTCGCCCTCCTGCGAGCCGGCGTCCTGTCACGCTGGGCCGCCGCGCTCCTGGCCGCCGGCGCCCTCGCCACCGCCGCGATCCCGCTGCTGCCCATGGTCGAGCAGCGGCTCTTCGCGGTTCCGGTCGGCGTCGCGCTGATCGGCCTGGGGATCTCGCTGTGGCGCGACCAGCGCACCCCGGCGGCCCGGCCCCCGTCCAGCCCCGGCACCCCGCGGCTCGACCCGGCCGGCGCCCGGTGACGGTCCCGGCGGCGGCCCGCCCCACCCCGGCGGCGCGCTCGACCGGCTGGGTGCCGTTCCTGCTGGTCGCCCTGGTCCTGGTGCCCGCCGCCGCCGGGACCCTGCGGCTGGTCGAGGTGCTCGGCGGGCCGCAGCTGATCCCGGCGGACCCCCGCTTCGGCGCCTCGCCCGCACCTCTGGTCGTGCACATCGTCTGCGCGGTCGGATACGGCGTCCTGGGCGCGTTCCAGTTCTCCGCGGCGCTGCGGCGCCGGCGGCCCCGCTGGCACCGGCGGGCCGGGCGGGTCCTGGTGGCGTTGGGCCTGGCCGTGGCGCTCTCGGCGCTGTGGCTGACGTTGTTCCTCCCCCACCAGCCCGGCACCGGCGAGCTGGCCCACCAGTTCCGGCTCGCGTTCGGGTCGGGGATGGCCGTCAGCCTCGTCCTCGGGCTCGCCGCGATCCGCCGCGGCGACGTCACCGGCCACCGGGCCTGGATGACCCGGGCCTACGCGCTGGCCCTCGGGGCCGGCACGCAGGTGTTCACCGGAGCCTTCGGGGAGGCCGTCCTCGGCGGCGGCGAGCTGGCCACCGACCTCATGCTCGGGGCCGGCTGGGGCATCAACCTCGCCGTCGCCGAGTACGTGATCCGCCGGCGCCCCGCCAACCGGGCGGCCGCAGAGGCGGGGACCTGATGACCCGGCCTCCCGGCGGCTACCGGCTCCGGATCGCCGGGCACCTCGACGACCACTGGTCGGCCTGGTTCGGCGGGCTCACCCTGACCTACGAGGGCGACGGCACGACGGCCCTCAGCGGGGCCGTCGCCGACCAGGCGGAGCTGCACGGGCTGCTGGCGAAGGTCCGCGACCTCGGCGTCACGCTGATCTCCGTCGAGGCCGTCGGACCGGCCCGCCCGGCTCCCTAGACGCTACGGCCGGGAGCCGGCGCGGACGCGGTCGAGGGCGGACCCGAGCGGTGTCGCCCGCAGCCCGAGCCGGTCGGCTATCTTCGTGCTGTCGACCGCGAACGGCTCTTCGAACTGGTACTGCATCTCCAGCAGCGACCGGACCGTCGGGTTCCACAGGCCCAGCACCCGCAGCACCGCCGGGGGCGTGCGGCGCACGCCGGCGCCGGGGTGCCCGGCGAGCTGCTGCACGATCGCCACCAGCTCGCGGGTCGTGCGCGTGTCGGGGTCGTTGGGCACGTGCCACACCTCGCCCGCGACGCCGTCGCGGGAGCCGAGCTCGGCGAGCGCGCGGCCGATGTCGGGCACGAAGGTGTAGGTGTGCGGCTGGTCCGGGTCGCCGAGGACGGTCGCGGGCCTCCCGCGCGCGGCGGGCCCGAAGACCCGGTCACCGAGGTTGGACTGGGCGCCGGCGCCCGGCCCGAAGTAGTCCGACGCCTTGGCGATCACCACCTCGACCCGCCCGGCGCGGTGCTCGGCGAGCAGGTCGGCGGCCATCGCGACCCGGAGACGGCCCTTCACCGTGTGCGCGCCGGCCGGTCGGGTCTCCACGAGCGGGCGGCCGTTCGGGCGGCCGTAGCCGTAGACGTTGTCCATGCTGACCAGGCGGGCCCCGGCGGCGCGGGCCGCGGCGAGCACCCCGGCCTGCAGGGCCGGGAACTCCGCGGGCCAGCGGTGGTACGGCGGGTTGAGCGTCTGGTAGACCACCCGCGCCCCGGCGGCGACCGCGACGGTGAACGCCGGGTCGGCCGCGCCCCCCGCGACCACCTCGACCCCGTCCGGCGCGGCGGCGCGGCCCGACCGGTTGACCATGCGGACGGATTCGCTGCGCTCGGGCAGCACGGCGGCGGTCGCGAGGCCGATCGCCCCGGCCCCGAACACCACGTGCTCGGCGTTCACGACTCATCCCGCAGAAGGACGCCGTGGAGCACGAGCCCGGAGAGCGCGCAGAAGGTGATCGCCCCGTAGGCGCCGAAGATCGTGAACTGCTCCTCGACGATGAGGCCGCCGAGCGTCGTGACCGTCCAGCCGAGACCCCACAGGACGGGAGTGGTGAGGGCCCAGAGCAGGCGGCGGCGGATCGTCGGGCGCAGGGCGAGGGCCTGCGCGACACCCAGCGGGATGCCGGTCAGCACGCCCATCAGCGCCAGGTCGCCCAGCGAGGTCCGGTAGTCGACCGCGGCGGCGCCGACCGACAGTCCGACGGCCATGCCGAGGGCGGTGCAGGTATGTGGGGCGGGTGGGGTTCGAACCCACGACCTGACGGATTATGAGTCCGCTGCTCTGACCAGCTGAGCTACCGCCCCCGGCCCGTCGAACGGGCCGTGCGTCCCCGTGACGTCCTCGTCACCGCGACGATCGCGAAGGCTACCGGGCTTCGGGTCCGTACCTCCTCCGGAGTGCACCCGAGTCGGTCGGCGGCGGCGGGTTGCGTCAGGGCTCGATCGGCCAGGTGTGGACGGGTTCGTTGGCGTGCATGTGGTCGGCGTAGCGCAGCGCCATGCGGCGGAGGGCGGCGACACGGTTGCTGCCGGCGCGCTGCATGGCCCGCACGGTCTCGACCTGCCAGTGGGCGCCGTTGCCGCCGGTGATGCAGCGGCCCTCGATGATGCCCAGGAGGCGGTCGCGGACGGCGGTGTCGACGCCGAAGCGGGCGAGGCCTTCGTGGGCGAGGGGGAGGAGGTGGCGCAGGACGAGTTCGGTGGCGGGTACCTCGCCGACGCCGGGCCAGAAGACGCGGGCGTCGATGCCGTGGCGGGCGCCGGCGTGGAAGTTCTCCTCGGCGGCGGCGAAGGACAGCCTGCTCCACACCGGGCGGTCGTCCTCGGCCAGCATCCGCACCAGGCCGTACCAGAGCGCGGCGTTGGCGAGGGTGTCGGCGACGGTGGGGCCGGCGGGCAGGACGCGGTTCTCCACCCGGAGGTGGGGGACGCCGTCGACGACGTCGTAGACCGGGCGGTTCCAGCGGTAGATCGTGCCGTTGTGCAGCCGCAGCTCGGCGAGGGAGGGGGTGTCGCCCGCGTCCAGGACCTCGGCGGGGTCCTCGTCGTCGACGATCGGCAGCAGCGCCGGGAAGTAGCGGACGTTCTCCTCGAACAGGTCGAAGATCGAGGTGATCCAGCGTTCGCCGAACCAGACCCTCGGTCGCACGCCCTGCTCCTTGAGCTCGTCGGAGCGGGTGTCGGTGGCCTGCTCGAACAGGGCGATGCGGGTCTCGCGCCACAGCTCCTTGCCGAACAGGTACGGCGAGTTCGCGCCGACCGCGAGCTGGACGCCGGCGATCGCCTGGGCGGCGTTCCAGTGCGCCGGGAAGTCGACCGGGCCGACCTGCAGGTGGAACTGCACGCTGGTGCAGGCGGCCTCGGGAGCGATGGAGTCGGCGCTGGTGCGCAGCCGCTCGGGGCCGTCGATCGCCAGCTCCAGGTCCTCGCCGCGGGCGGCGAAGACCTGCTCGTTGAGCAGCCGGTAGCGCGGGTTGGCGGTGAGCGCGTCGCTGCGCAGGTGGGACCGGGTGAGGGTGGGCAGGACGCCGATCATCATCAGCCGCGCGCCGACCCCGGTGGCGGCGTGGTGGCCGGCGTTCAGGTCGCGGCGGACCCGGTCCTCCAGCTCGACGAGCGCCGAGCCGGCCAGCGGCACCGGCGGCACGTTGATCTCGACGTTGAACTGGCCCAGCTCGGTCTGGAAGTCCGGGTTGGCGATGGCGTCGAGGACCTGCTGGTTGCGCATGGCCGGGTCGCCGGTGTCGTCGACGAGGTTCAGCTCGATCTCCAGGCCGACCAGCTGCTGGGAGGCGTCGAAGCGGGCCTCGCGCAGCATCCGCTCGAAGACGTCCAGGCAGCGGCGCACCTTCTGCCGGTACCGCGTGCGGTCCGCGCGGGTGAACGACCGGGCCTCGACCTCCTCCCCCATGCCGCACAGGGTGTCATGGCGCGACGCGCGCGGCCGGGCCGAACTCCGCCGAAGCCGCCGGAGTCGTCCGCTCCACCTGGCATTTCCCCCGCCCGCGCGTACCGTTATGAAAATGCGACCTACCGAGACGACGACGTCGCCCGGTGGGTTGGACGTGGAGCCCACTCCCCCACCGCGGCGTCGACGCGTGCTGCTCGTCGGGGGCGCCGTCGCCGTCGTGCTGGTCGCCCTGGCGGTGTGGCTGCTGCTGCCGTCGGGGCCGCCGCCGTTGACCCAGGCCGACGTCGACCGGGCCGTGCAGCAGGGCATCGAGCAGGCCCGCGAGGTCGAGCGGAGCACGCCCCCGGCCGCGACGGCCGCCTTCGAGGCGATCGCGCCGTCGCTGGTCACGGTGACCGCCCAGTTCCCCGGGGTCGCCCCCGCCGACGGCGGGCTGGGCACCGGGGTCGTCATCAACGGCGACGGGTCGGTCCTCACCGCGCTGCACGTCGTGCAGGGCGCCGCGCAGGTGCAGGTGGCGTTCGCCGACGGCACCAGCGCGGGCGCGCGGGTGGTGGCCGCGCAGCCGGCCGACGACGTCGCCGTGCTGGCCGTCGACCGGCTGCCCGAGGTGGTCGTGCCGGCGGTGATGGCCGGGCCGCCCGCCATCGGGGAGACCGTGTTCGCGGTGGGCAACCCGCTCGGGCTGACCTCGAGCCTGACCGCGGGGGTCGTCTCGGGGTCCGGGCGCGCCATCACCAGCGAGCACGGCGTGGCGATCGACGGCCTCATCCAGTTCGACGCCGCGGTCAACCCGGGCAGCAGCGGCGGGCCGCTGCTCAACTCGGCCGGGCAGGTCGTCGGCATCGTCACCGCCCTGGCCAACCCCGCCCACCAGGACTTCTTCGTCGGGATCGGGTTCGCCGTGCCGATCGAGACCGCCGGCGGCGCGGCCGGCGGACCGCAGCAGTAGCCGACCATCCGCGAGAGACCGGGAGACCGATGGACGACAAGGCCGGACGCCCCTCCGCCGAGCTCCCGCTCGAACCGACGCTCTACCAGGTCAAGAAGACCATCGTCGGCCAGGACGAGCTGCTGGAGCGGATGCTCGTGGCGCTGCTGGCGCGGGGTCACCTGCTGGTCGAGGGCGTGCCGGGGCTGGCCAAGACGCTGGCCATCAAGGCGCTGGCCGGGGCGATCGGGGGCAGCTTCCAGCGCATCCAGTTCACCTCCGACCTGGTCCCCGCCGACGTCGTCGGCACCCGCATCTACAACCAGCGCGAGGGCGACTTCCAGGTCTCGCTCGGGCCCGTCTTCACCAACCTGCTGCTCGCCGACGAGATCAACCGGGCGCCGGCCAAGGTGCAGAGCGCCCTGCTGGAGGTGATGCAGGAGCGGCAGGTGACGATCGGGCGGGAGAGCTTCCCGGCGCCCGACCCGTTCCTGGTCATGGCCACCCAGAACCCGATCGAGTCGGAGGGCACCTACCCGCTGCCGGAGGCCCAGCTCGACCGGTTCATGTTCAAGGTCATGGTCGGCTACCCCAGCGCCACCCAGGAGTACGTGGTCGTCGAGCGGATGATCACGACGGCCGAGCGGGGGGCGCCGGTCATGGACACCGCGGCCCTGCTCGACCTGCAGCGCGCCGCCGACGCCGTCTACGTCGACCCGGAGATCATCTCCTACGCGGTGCGGCTGACCTCCTCCACGCGCGACCCGAGCGCCGCCGGCCACGCCGACCTGGCCCGCTACGTGACGTTCGGGGCCAGCCCGCGGGCGTCGATCAACATGGTGCTGGGGGCCAAGGCGCTGGCGTTCATCCGCGGCCGCGACTACGCCCTGCCCTCCGACGTCCGCGAGCTCTCCCGCGACGTGCTGCGCCACCGCGTCGTGCTGTCCTACGAGGCCCTGGCCGACGACGTCTCCCCCGACGACCTGCTCGACCCGCTCATCTCCTCGGTCCCGCTGCCCGAGGTCGACCCGTCCGAACGCGCGACGGCGCCGGCGCGATGAACACCGGCTCCGCGGTCGGCGCCGCGCTGACCCCGCAGCGGGTGCTGCGCAGGCTGGAGTGGCGCGTCCTGCGCCGGCTGGAGGGGCGCCTGCAGGGCGACCACCGCACGGCGTTCCGCGGCACCGGGGTCGACGTGACCGACCTGCGCGAGTACCAGTTCGGCGACGACCTGCGCCACATCGACTGGAACGTCACCGCCCGCACCGACGTGACCCACGTCCGCGAGTACCTGGAGGACCGCGACGTCACCGTCTGGCTGGTGCTCGACAGCTCCGCGTCGATGGACTTCGGGCCCGTCGGGCGCCGCAAGCACGTGGTGCTCGCCGAGGTGGCCGCGGCCGTCGCGCAGCTGCTGACCAGCGGCGGCAACCGGGTCGGCGCGCTGCTGTTCGACGCGGGCGTGCGCGAGACGATCCCGCCGGGGCACGGGCGCACCCAGGTGCTGCGCATCCTGTCGCGGTTGCTGCGCCCCCGCCCCGACGGCGAGGAGCGCGCCGGCACCGACCTCGCCGCGGCCCTGCGGGCGGCGCAGGGCATCGTGCGGCGGCGGTCGCTGGTCGTGATCGTGTCCGACTTCCTCGGCGAGCCGGGGTGGCAGGCGCCGCTGGGGGTGCTGGCGCACCGCCACGACGTGGTCGCCGTGCAGGTCGTCGACCGCCGGGAGTTCGAGCTGCCGGCCGCCGGGATGATCTACGTCGAGGACGCCGAGACCGGCGAGATCATCTTCGTCGACACCGACGACCCGGGGTTCCAGCGGCGGCTGCGCGCCGCCGCCGACGACCGCCAGGGCGCCCTGGTCGCCGACCTGCGCGCGGCCGGGCTCGACCTGTTCACCGTGTCCACCGACGAGGACCTGGTGCGCGCGCTGTTCCGGATCGTCGGGCTGCGCAGGCGGCGTCGATGAGCCGGCGGCGCCGATGAGCCTGATCTGGCCGTGGATGCTCCTCGGCCTGCTCGCGGTCCCGCCGGCCGTCGCGTGGTTCCTGCGACTGGCGCGCAGGCGCGCGGCCCGGCGCGCGGAGCTGGCCGCGCTCGGCCTGGTCGCGCCGTCGTCGGTGGCGACCGACCGGCTGCGGCACCTGCCGCCCGCGCTGCTGCTCGTCGCCCTGGTGCTGCTCGTGACGGCGCTGGCCCGCCCGGAGGCCGCGATCCCGCAGCCGCGCCGCGAGGGCACGGTGATCCTCGCCTTCGACGTCTCGGCCAGCATGGCCGCCGACGACATCCCGCCGACGCGGATGGAGGCCGCGAAGGCCGCCGCGCGCGAGTTCGTGCTGCGCCAGCCCGACTCCGTGCGGCTGGGCATCGTCGCCTTCGGCGGCACCGGCCTGGTCACCCAGGAGGTCACCGCCAACCGGCCCGAGGTGCTCGCCGCGATCGACCGGCTCAGCCCGCAGGGCGGCACCGGCCTGGCCCGCGGCCTGCAGACGGCGCTGAGCGCGATCGTGGGCCGGCCCGTCGAGCTCGGCCCGGCGGTCGGGGGCGCCGAGCCGCTGAGCGCCGACCTCGGCTACCACGGCTCGTCGGCCATCGTGCTGATCTCCGACGGGGAGAACACCGACGACCTCGACCCGCTCGCCGTCGCCGACCTCGCCTCCGGGGCGGGCGTGCGGGTCTACCCGGTGGGCATCGGCAGCCCGGCGGGCACCGTGCTGGAGATCGACGGCTTCCAGGTGGCGACCGCGCTCGACGAGCCGACGCTGCGCGAGATCGCGGCGCACACCGGCGGCGAGTACTTCGCGGCGCCCGACGAGGGGGCGCTGGCGGCGGTGTCGGACTCGGTCGTCGCGTGGACGGTGCGCACCGACCGCATCGAGGTGACCGGGCTGGTGGCCGCCGTGGCGGCGCTGCTGGTGCTGGCCGGCGTCGGGCTGTCGCTCGCGCGCCACGGCAGGGCGGTGTGACGATGGGATTCCAGTGGCCGCTCGTCCTGCTGGGGCTGCTCGCCGTGCCCGCGCTGGCCGGCGCGTACGTGTGGCAGCTGCGCAGGCGGCGGCGCCGGGCCGTGCGGTACTCGAGCGTCGCGCTCATCCGCGCGGCGGCGCCGCGGCGGGCGGCGTGGAAGCGGCACGCGCCGTTCGCGCTGCTGCTGGCGGCGCTGGCCGTGCTCGGGACCGCCGCGGCGCGCCCCCAGATCAGCGCGGACGTGCCGGTCTCCCGGTCGGCGATCATCCTGGCGCTGGACGTGTCGGGCTCGATGTGCTCGACCGACGTCGAGCCCAACCGGCTCTCCGCCGCCCAGGCCGCGGTGCGGGAGTTCGTCCGGGCCCAGGACTCCGAGACCAGTATCGGGTTGGTCCTGTTCTCCGGGTTCGCCCAGGTCGCGGTGGCCCCGACGACCGACCGCGAGCCGCTGACCCGGGCCATCGACGCGCTCACCACCGGGCGGGGCACGACGATCGGCGCGGCCATCCTCAAGTCCGTCGACGCGATCGCCGAGATCAACGCGGCGGTCGAGCCGGTCGGCGCGACCGCGGCACTGGGCAACGACGACCGCGACGAGGCCCCGCCGTCGTCCCGCCCGCCGCTGCGCCAGGAGGGCGAGTTCGCGCCGGAGATCGTCGTGCTGCTCACCGACGGCGCCAACACCAGCGGCATCGAGCCGGTGGAGGCGGCGCGGATGGCCGGGGACCGCGGAGTGCGGGTCTACCCGATCGGCTTCGGCACGCGGGACCCGGCGGCGATGGTCTGCACGCCGTCCCAGGCCGCCGGGCAGGGTCCCGCCGGGTGGGGCGCCGGGGGTGGCGCGGGCGGGCGCAGCTTCCTGGTGGCCGACGAGCCGACGCTGCGCGAGGTGGCCGAGGTGACCGGCGGCGAGTACTTCGCCGCCGACGACGCCGACCGGCTGCAGGCGGTCCTGCGGGACCTGCCGCGCACGATCGCCACCCAGCAGCGCGACGTCGAGATCAGCGTGGGGCTGGTCGGTCTGGCGATCCTGCTGGTCGGCGCGGGGGTCTGGACGGCCGCTCGCTGGACCGCGTTCCCCAGCTGACCGGTACGCCGGCGGGGGCGGTGCCGGCACACCGGAGGTATCTGAACGGGGGTTCGGTACTCCATCTGATGGGACCGCTGGGCGCAGAGCGTGATCCGAGCCTTGACCTCATCAAATGAACAGTCCTTTGATATGCGACGTGGGTCGCATCGCCGGGGTCACCGCAGCCGAGACGCGCGAGCGTCTGCTGGCCGCCGCCGCCGACGTGTTCGCCCGCCGCGGCTACGACGGCACCCGTGTCGCCGACATCGCCGCCGAGGCCGGGGTCAGCAACGGGGCCCTCTACGCGCACTTCGGCTCCAAGGCGGAGCTGATGGTCGCCGCCCTGCGCACGCACGGGCGCAAGATGATGACCGAACTGCTGGCCGCCGACCCGGGCCGGTCGATCTCCGAGCTGCTGCTGGTGATGGGGCGCTGGCTGCCCCGCCGCCGCGACGCCCGGGGCTACCTGGTCGTCGAGGCGCTGGTCGCGGCCCGCCGCGACGCCGACGTGGCCCGTCCGATGCGCGACTACATCGGCGAGCGGAGCGAGTGGCTCCGCGAGCTGGTCGGCCTCGGGCAGGCCGACGGCGAGATCGACACGACGATCTCGCCGACCGCGCTGGCCCACTTCTGCCTGCTGCTCAGCATGGGCAGCGCGCTGATCACCCCCGACCTGCACGAGGTCGACGACGACGAGTGGGCCGCACTGCTCACCCGGATCGTCGGCGCCCTCGCCCCGACCGACCCCGTACCCACCACATCGACGGGAGACCCGCAGTGAAGGTGCAGCTCGACTCGGCGACGTGCCAGGGGCACGGCCGCTGCTACGACCTGGCCCCCGACCTCTTCGGCGAGGACGAGGAGGGCTACGGCACGGTCCTGGGCACCGGTGAGGTGCCCCCCGGCGCGGAGCAGCACGCCCGCCTGGCGGCCGCCAACTGCCCCGAGCGCGCGATCAACGTCGCCGAAATCAGCGGCGGGGAGGAGTGACATGACCGTCGACGACCGGTTCGGAACGGACTTCGAGGAGCAGCGCCAGCAGCGGCTGGGCACGGCGCGCGGCGAACGTCGCCACGGGCCGGTCTCGGACTTCGCGACCGACTTCTCGCACGTCGAACCCGAGTGGTACGAGGACCCGTACCCCGTCCAGGACGACCTGCGGCAGCGCTGCCCGATCGCGCACACCGAGCGGTTCGGCGGGGCCTGGCTGCCCACCCGCTACGAGGACGTCGCGGCCGTCGCCTACGACACCGACAAGTTCTCCTCGCGCGCGATCATCATGAACGACCTGCGGCCGCCGCTGGACATCGCGCCGGTCGGCGCGGCGCCGCCCATCTCGTCGGACCCGCCGTTCCACCACAGCGCCCGCAAGCTGCTGCTGCCGGCGTTCACCAAGACCGCCGTCGGCAAGCTCGAGCCGGGGACCAGGGCGTTCTGCCACGAGCTGATCGACTCCTTCGCCGGGCGCGACGTCGTCGACGCGGCCAGGGAGTACGCCTCGCACATCCCGATGCGGGTCATCGGCGACATGCTGGGCTTCCCGCCCGAGGACAACGCCAGGTTCGGGGAGTTCGTGGAGGGCGTGCTGGAGGGCATCGGCGACGAGCCCGAGGTGCGGATGGCCCGCGGCCAGAAGCTCAACGAGTACCTGCTCGCGCAGATCCAGGACCACGTCGCCAACCCGCGCGACGACCTGACGACGTACCTGCTCAACGCCGAGCTGTTCGGCAAGAAGCTCGACCCGTTCCACGTCGCCGGCACGATGACGCTGCTGCTCATCGCCGGCATCGACACGACGTGGAGCGCGGTCGGCGCCTCGCTGTGGCACCTGGCGAAGACGCCGGCCGACCGCAAGCGGCTGGCCGCCGAGCCGGAGCTGCTGCCGACGGCGATGGAGGAGTTCCTGCGGGCCTTCGCCCCGGTCACGATGGCCCGGCTGGTCCGCGAGGACGTGCAGTGGAACGGCGTCGACATGAAGGCCGACGACTGGGTCCTGCTGTCGTTCCCGGCCGCCAACCGCGACCCCGCCCAGTTCGAGCGGGCCGGCGAGGTCGTCATCGACCGCCAGGTCAACCGGCACGTGGCGTTCGGCCTGGGCATCCACCGCTGCGTCGGCTCGCACCTGGCGCGGATGGAGCTGCGGGTCGCGCTGGAGGTGTGGATGCAGCGCATCCCGGAGTTCAGCCTCGCCGACCCGTCGGCGGTCACCTGGGCCCCGGGCCAGGTCCGCGGCCCGCGCGCGCTGCCGCTGCGCATCGGCGCCTGACACGCGCGACGGCGCCCCCGCCGGTGGGCGGGGGCGCCGTTCGCGTGGTGGGAGCCTCAGCCGGTGAGCGCGGCGACCCGCTTGCGGGCGTCCTTGGCCGCGCCCTCGGCCTGGTGGGCGATCTCGCTGCCCACCGCGGACGCGCGCGAGGCCACGTCGTGACCGAGCTTGCTGGCCTGGGTGGCGAGCTGGTCGACGACCGTCGGGCCCTTCTTCTCCAGCGCGGCACGCCGGCGCCCGGCGGCCTTCTGCAGCTCGGCCTGCTTGCGCCCGGCCGCCTTCTGCAGCTCCGCGCTGCGCTGCATGGCCCGCTTCTGCAGCTCGACGCTGCGCTTGGCGGCGCGCTTCTGCAGCTTGGTCCCGCGCTTCTCGGCCTTCTTGCGGGCCTTCGCGGCCCGCTTGGACCACTCCTTGGACAGCTCGGCGGCGCGCGAGGACACGGCCGCCCCGGCACCGGGGGCGAGCCCGGCGAGTCCGGCGGCCAGCCCGGCGACGGTGCCGCCCGCGTCGCGGCCGGAGCCGGTCAGCGAGCCCGCGGCGCTCTTCGCCGTGCCGGAGAGCGAGCCCGCGACGTCGTGGGCCGCGCCGGTGACCCGGTCGGTGGCCCCGGAGATCGCCCCGGTGAACGACTCGGCCTGGGCGGCAGCGGTGGTGGCCGCCAGCCTGGCGGCGCGGCGCCCGCGCCAGCCCAGCGACGGCTTGCCCTCGGTGTCGGCCGCGGCGATGAGCAGGCCGCCCAGCAGCCCGAGGTTCTTCAGGAAGTGGACCGTCTGCTCCTGCTTGGCCTGCTCGTCGGTCTCCTCCCAGAAGCGGTGGCCGGCCAGCGTGGTCGGCACCATGGACGCGGCCAGCGCCGTGGCGGCCAGCCGCGGGAACTTGCCCAGCGCCAGCGCGGAACCGGCCACGATCTTGACCGCGGCGTCGACCTTGACCAGCGTCTCGTCCGGCGGGCGCTCGTCGATCGGAGCGGCTTCCACGGCCTTGTCGACGACCGGCGAGACGGCGTCCAGCACCGGCTTGGCCGCCTGGACGTGGGCCTCCGGGGCGCGCAGCGCCTGCACCCCGCCGTAGATGAACAGCGCCGAGACCATGGGCCTGGCGACTCGTCGAAGCAGCATGGCAAGCGGTACCCCACCGCCGTGGGCCACAAACGCTGTATCGATCAACTCGGCGGTGCCATGATGCGCGGGTGACCACCGCGAAGCTGGCCATCGGCCTGGACATCGGCGGAACCAAGATCGCGGGGGCGGTGGTCGACGAGGGCGGCACGGTGCACGCCGAGCTGGTCGAGCCCACCCCCGAGGAGTCCGATGCGCAGGCGGTCTCCGCGGTCCTGCTCGACCTCATCGAGAGGCTGCGCGCCGGGCGCGCGGTCGGCTCCATCGGCGTCGGCGCGGCCGGGATCGTCGAGTGGCCCGCGGGGCGGATGCTCTGGGCGCCGAACAACGAGTACCGCGACTGGCCGGTCCGCGAGCAGCTGGAGAAGGCGACGGGCCTGCCCGTCGTCGTCGACAACGACGCCAACGTCGCCGCGCTCGCCGAGGCCCGGCTCGGTCACCGCGACCCCGGCAACGACCGGTCGCGGCCCTACTCCCACATGCTGCTGGTGACCGTCGGCACCGGGATCGGCGGCGGCGTCGTCATGGACGGGCGCATCTACCGCGGCCCGACCGGCCTGGGCACCGAGCTCGGCCACATCGTGCTCAACCCCGACGGTCCCGAGTGCGGCTGCGGCAACCACGGCTGCTTCGAGGCCTACGCATCGGGCACGGCGCTCACCCGGATGGGCCGCGAGGCCGCCGCCGACGACCCGGACGGGCTCATCGCCCGGCTGGGCGCCGAGCAGGGCGAGGTCACCGGGCACACCGTCGTCACGGCCGTGCAGCAGGGCGACCCGACGGCCGGCGCGGCGTTCGCCCGGCTCGGGCGCTGGCTCGGGGTCGGCATCGCCTCGCTGGCGAACGTCTTCGAGGTGGAGGCCGTCGTCGTCGGCGGCGGGCTGGTGGAGACCGGTGAGCTGCTGCTGCAGCCGGCCAGGGTGGCCGCCCGCGAGTTCGCCTACGCCCCGACCGCGCGCGGTGTGGCCCCGGTCGTCCCGGCCACGTTCGGCGGCGACGCGGGCAAGATCGGCGCGGCGTTGCTCGCCCTGGAGCACGCCGACCGGTAGCTCGGTGGTGGGGACTCAGTAGTGTCGAGGCGTGTCACTCGTCCTGGGACCGGTACTGCGCCACGTCGGCGACACCACCGCCACCGTCTGGGTGCAGACGGAGTCACCGGCCACCGTCCGCGTCCTCGGCTGCGAGGCGCGGACGTTCCAGGTGCAGGAGAGCCACTACGCGCTGGTGCCGGTCACCGGGCTCACCCCCGACACCGACACCCCCTACGAGGTCCACCTCGACGGCCGGCGGGTGTGGCCGCAGGAGGCCGCGCCGTTCCCGCCGAGCCTGATCCGCACCCGCGGCCCGCGCACCGACGAGAACGTCCGGATCATCTTCGGGTCCTGCCGCTACGCCAAGGTCTCCGACCCGAAGCTGGCCGCCGAGCTGGGCATCGACGCCCTCGACGCGTACGCGGTGCGCATGCGCGACCTGCCGCCCGACGAGTGGCCCGACGCGCTGCTGCTGCTCGGCGACCAGGTCTACGCCGACGAGCTGACCCCGCAGAACCGGCGCCGGATCGCCGGTCGGCGCGACCGCGATTCCGACTGGCCCGACGACGAGATCGTCGGCTACGGAGAGTACACCGGCCTCTACCGCGACTCGTGGTCCGACCCGGAGATCCGCTGGATCATGTCGACGGTCCCCACGGGGATGATCTTCGACGACCACGACGTCCGCGACGACTGGAACACCTCGGCGGCCTGGCGCGACGAGATGGCGCAGAAGCCGTGGTGGCGCGAGCGCATCCGCTCGGCGCTCGCCTCCTACTGGGTCTACCAGCACGTCGGCAACCTCTCGCCGGCCGAGCTGGCGGCCGACCCCGACTACCGCCGGGTCGTCGCCCACGACGGCGACGTCTGGCCGCTGCTGGCCGACCTGGCCGACCGCGCCGACGCCGAGGCCGACGGGGGCAAGGGCTACCGGTTCAGCTTCCGGTGGGACCTCGGGCGCAGCCGGTTCATCATGATCGACTCGCGGAACGGCCGCGTGCTCGCCGACGGTCAGCACCTGATGGTCGGCGACGCGGAGTTCGGCTGGATCGAGGAGCAGGTCGCGGCCCCCGGCGAGATCGACCACCTGGTCCTGGGCACGTCCGTGCCGTGGCTGCTGCCGCACGCCATCGGCGAGCTGGAGACGGTCAACGAGATCGCCGCCGCCCGCCCCGGCTGGCGGGGGCGCCTCGGCGAGAGCATCCGCCAGGCCGCCGACCTGGAGCACTGGTCGGCGTTCCGGGAGTCCTTCGACCGGCTCACCGCGATGATCGGCAAGGCCGCCGCGACGGGCGTGTCGACGGTCTCGGTCCTCTCCGGGGACGTGCACCACAGCTACGCCGCGCGCGCCCACCTGCACCCCGCGCCCGACGGGGCCGTGGCCCCGATCCACCAGCTCACCTGCTCGCCGGTGCACAACAAGATGGACTGGTACGTCCGCCCCGGCTTCCGGTTCGCCTGGTCGCGGTGGGCGCGCTGGGCCACCGCGAAGTGGGCGCTGCGCGCCGGCGCCCCGCCCAAGCCGGTCACCTGGGAGCGCACCGCGGGGCCGTTCTTCGGCAACACGATCGCCACCCTGGACATCCACGGGCGCGCGGCCGAGGTCGTCTTCGAGCAGCCGACGTCGGCGTCCACGCTGGCCGAGCGGGCCCGGCTGCCACTGGCCGGGACCGAGCGGCACGACCCGGAGGTCACCCGCGAGCACGCGGAGGCCCGAGCCGAGGAGACGAGTTGAGCGACCCGCGGGACACCCCGTCGGCGATCGCCGGGCAGACCGTCGTGCTCCGCCCGACGACGGCCGCGCACGTCCCGGTGTTCCTGGAGATCCTCGGCCACCCGGAGATCGCCAAGTGGTGGGGCGGCTACGACCTGGAGCGCGTGCGCCGCGAGCTGCTGGGCCCGCACGGCTTCGCGATCGAGCTGGCCGGCGAACCGATCGGGCTGATCATCTACCGCGAGGAGCCCGACCCCGACCACCGGCACGCGGCGATGGACCTCGCCCTGCACCCCGACCAGCAGAGCCAGGGCCTGGGCTGCGACGCCATGCGCGCGATGGCCCGCTACCTGTTCGAGGTGCGCGGGCACCACCGCGTGGTGGTCGACCCGGGCGCCGGCAACGAGCGGGCCATCCGCAGCTGCGCGCGGGCCGGCTTCCAGCGGGTGGGCGTGATGCGCCGCTACGAGCGCTCGGCCGACGGCACCTGGAACGACGCGGTCCTCATGGAGCTGCTGCGCGAGGAGTTCTGACCCGCGGAGTCAGTAGGCGACCCGGTCGAGGAAGCCCGTCCACACCGCGCGCTCGCCCAGGACCTGCAGGCGCGGGTCGTCGCCGGGGATCCGCCGCGTGACGGCCAGCAGCAGGTCGGCCGCGGTGGCGCGCACCGCCGCCGCGCCCTTGGCGTGGGCGTGCTCCCACCGCAGGGTCGATCCGTCGCCCCGCAGGACCCACTCCCCCGCCGGCCCGAGGTCGCCGTCGGTGGCGTGCAGGTGCAGCGCGACGCCGTCGGCGACGGGCGCCGGGTGCCGCTGCGGGCGCAGCGCGACGAGGTCCAGGAACTCGGACACGCCGTCGGCGGCCAGTTCGGGCTCGATCCGGTAGGGCACGCCGGTGGCGAGCGCCGCGTCGGCCCGGTGCACGGTGGACTCGTGCAGCCGTCTGCGCAGCCAGAAGCGCGCCGGGCGCGGTCCGAGGAACGTCCAGACCGGCTTCTGCGGCTCGACCGCCACGTTGTCGACCAGCAGTGGTGCCCCGTCGAGCAGCCACCGCACCGCGTCGGCCGGGTCGTCGGGGGTGCGGCCGTCCGGAACGGCGCGGAGCTCGACGGGCCCGCCGCTCTCCACGATCGCGGCCGCCCACCGGTCGCCCCGCCCGACGTGCGTGACGAGCTGGCGCAGCGTCCACCCCGGGCAGGTCGGGACGGCCGTCGCCGGATCGGCGGCGCGGACCACCTCGGCCAGCAGCCGCCCCTGCTCGACCAGTGCGATCGCGTAATCCACCGGGTGAGCGTAACGACCGGCCACGGACGGACGGGGGTGCCACGGCTCCGTGCCGGGCGACACGGCCGTGCCGAGTACTGTGACGTAGATCACACTCAAGCCGGGTGACCCGGCCCCACCAGGGCACCCGCGGACCCGTTCGGGGACCCCGGCGACCACGTACGGACGAACAGTGGGGGTGGGCGCATGGCGATCATCCGGACCGGGTAGGAATCCGCCATGGCTCGCGGCGCTCAGAACAAGAAGGAATGGTCCGTGTCCGGCCCCCTCCGGGCCCTGCTGTGGTGGCCCGGGGTCGCCTTCGTCCTGGTGCTGGTCGACCCGGACAACGTCGCCTGGACCATCGCCGTGGCCGGGGTGGCGCTGGTCGCGCTGGGTTTCCTGGTGCCGGTCGTGGCTCGGAAGCTGCGCCCCGTCGCCACCGCAGCGGCGACGCGGATCAACCAGGCCGCGCCCACCATGGAGATCGACATGCCGACGATGGAGATCCCGGCGGTCGACCCCGCCAACCGCGCCGCTTGAGCCCTTCCGCGCCAGCCCGCGACGTCCGGCCCTGAGCCCGCCCGGCGTCGCGCTCGTCACGTGCCGGAGAGGTTGAACGTCCGATACTAGGATGTCAAACTAAATCCGGCCGTCGCCGTACGTCCGCCTGCCGGTGACGGCGCGCCGACCGCGCCCGGCGAGAGGACTGCGACATGGTCGAGAACGTGTCTCTGCACGTGCCCACCCACCCCGTGCGGTTCGTCACCGCCGCGAGCCTGTTCGACGGCCACGACGCCGCGATCAACATCATGCGGCGCATCCTGCAGCGCCAGGGCGCCGAGGTGATCCACCTCGGGCACAACCGCTCGGTCGACGAGGTCGTCGAAGCCGCGATCCAGGAGGACGCCCAGGGCGTGGCGGTCAGCTCCTACCAGGGCGGGCACGTCGAGTACTTCACGTACCTGGTCGAGCTGCTGCGCGAGCGCGGCGCCGGCCACATCCGGGTGTACGGCGGCGGGGGCGGCGTGATCGTCGCCCGGGAGATCGAGCTGCTGCACTCGCGCGGCGTCGCGCGGATCTTCTCCCCGGAGGACGGCCAGCGCCTCGGGCTGCCCGGGATGATCAACATCATGGTGCGCGAGTGCGACACCGACCTGGCGGCCAGCCCCCCGGCCTCCTACGACGGACTGTTCGCCGGGGAGTCCGCGGTGCTCGCCCGCACCCTCACCCTCGCCGAGGCCGGGCGCCTGCCCGCCGACCTCGACCTCACCCCGCGCCGGCCGGTGCCCGTGCTGGGCATCACCGGTACCGGCGGGTCGGGCAAGTCCTCGCTGACCGACGAGCTGGTCCGGCGGTTCCGGCTCGACCAGGAGGACAAGCTGCGGATCGCGGTCCTCGCCGTCGACCCCACCCGCCGCCGCGGCGGCGGCGCCCTGCTGGGCGACCGCATCCGCATGAACGCCATCGGCGACCCGGGCAGCGGCGCCGCCGGACCGGTCTTCTTCCGCTCGCTGGCCACCCGCGGTGGCGAGGGCTCGCTGCCCGAGCACCTGGCCGACGTGCTCAAGGTGCTGCGGGCCGCCGCGTTCGACCTGGTGATCGTCGAGACCCCGGGCATCGGCCAGGGCGACGCCGGGATCACCGGCTTCGTCGACCGCTCGCTCTACGTCATGACGCCGGAGTTCGGCGCGGCCTCCCAGCTCGAGAAGATCGACATGCTGGACTTCGCCGACGTCGTGGCGATCAACAAGTTCGAGCGCCGCGGCGCCGAGGACGCCCGCCGCGACGTCGGGCGCCAGCTGGTGCGCAACCGGGACGCCTTCGGCTCGTCCTGGGAGGAGATGCCGGTCTTCGGCACCAGCGCGGCCACCTTCAACGACGACGGCGTCACCGGCCTCTACCAGCACCTGTGCGCACTCCTGGCCGAGGACGGGCTGGTGCTGGGCGAGGGCAGGCTGCCGCGCACCGACCGGCGCACCTCCTCCGAGCACGCCGCGCCGGTCCCGGCCCAGCGGGCGCGGTACCTGTCGGAGATCGCCGAGACCGTCCGCGACTACCACGCCACGACCGAGGAGCACGTCGAGGCGGCCCGGCGCCGCCAGCACCTGCGCACGGCGTCGGAGGCCGTGCAGGGGGCCGGCGCCGACGACACCGCCCTGCGCGAGCTGCTGGAGGAGGCCGAGAAGGCGCTGCCGGTCGAGTCGGCCGAGTTGCTCGACACCTGGCCGTCCGTCGTCGAGGACTACTCCGGCGACGAGATGGTGGTGAAGGTCCGCGACCGGGAGCTGCGCACCCAGCTCACCCGGACCACGCTGTCGGGCAACCAGGTGCGCCGGGTCGCGCTGCCCCGCCACACCGAGGACGCCGAGCTGCTGCGCTTCCTGCGCTCGGAGAACCTGCCGGGCAGGTTCCCGTTCACCGCGGGGGTGTTCGCGTTCAAGCGCGAGGGCGAGGACCCGGCCCGCATGTTCGCCGGCGAGGGCGACGCGTTCCGCACCAACCGCCGCTTCAAGCTCCTGTCGGCCGACTCCGAGGCCAAGCGCCTGTCGACGGCGTTCGACTCGGTCACCCTCTACGGCCGCGACCCGGGCACCCGCCCCGACGTCTACGGCAAGGTCGGCACGTCCGGCGTCTCGATCGCGACGCTGGACGACATGAAGGCGCTCTACGACGGCTTCGACCTGACCTCGCCGACCACCTCGGTGTCGATGACGATCAACGGGCCGGCCCCGACGATCCTGGCCTACTTCCTGAACACGGCCATCGACCAGCAGGTCGACAAGTTCCGCGCCGAGCACGACCGCGAGCCATCGGCCGAGGAGCGCGCCGAGCTGGAGGCGTTCGCGCTGGCGAACGTGCGCGGCACGGTGCAGGCCGACATCCTCAAGGAGGACCAGGGCCAGAACACCTGCATCTTCTCCACCGAGTTCAGCCTGCGGATGATGGCCGACATCCAGGAGTGGTTCATCGCGCACAAGGTGCGCAACTTCTACTCGGTCTCGATCTCGGGCTACCACATCGCCGAGGCCGGGGCGAACCCCATCAGCCAGCTCGCGTTCACCCTGGCCAACGGCTTCACGTTCGTGGAGAGCTACCTGGCCCGCGGAATGGACATCGACGACTTCGCGCCCAACCTGTCGTTCTTCTTCTCGAACGGGATGGACGCCGAGTACACCGTGATCGGCCGCGTGGCCCGGCGGATCTGGGCGATCGCGATGCGCGAGCGCTACGGGGCCAACGAGCGCTCGCAGAAGCTCAAGTACCACGTGCAGACCTCCGGACGGTCGCTGCACGCGCAGGAGATGAACTTCAACGACATCCGCACCACCCTGCAGGCGCTGTGCGCGCTCTACGACAACGCGAACTCGCTGCACACCAACGCCTACGACGAGGCCGTGACCACCCCCACCGAGGAGTCGGTGCGCCGGGCCATGGCCATCCAGCTGATCATCAACCGGGAGTGGGGGCTCTCCATGAACGAGAACCCCCTGCAGGGCTCGTTCGTCGTCGAGGAGCTGACCGACCTCGTCGAGCGGGCCGTGCTCGACGAGTTCGACCGCATCTCCGAGCGCGGCGGCGTGCTGGGCGCCATGGAGACCGGCTACCAGCGCGGCCGCATCCAGGACGAGTCGATGCTCTACGAGCACCGCAAGCACGACGGAACGCTGCCGCTCATCGGCGTCAACACGTTCCTCCCGCCGGAGTCCGAGGCGGCGCCGAAGGAGATCGAGCTGGCCAGGGCCACCGAGGCGGAGAAGCAGAGCCAGCTCGACCGGCTCGCCGATTTCCACGCCCGCCACCGCGCCGACGCCCCGGCCGCGATCCGCAGGCTGCAGGACGTCGCCACCAGCGGCGGCAACGTCTTCGCCGAACTGGTGGCGGCGGCGCGGGTGTGCAGCCTGGGACAGCTCACCGAGGCGTTCTTCGAGGTCGGCGGGCAGTACCGGCGCAGCATGTAGCCGGCGGGCGATCCGCTGCCCGATCAGCCCTCGCGGGGCGCGCGCAGGGCGGAGAAGACGACCTCGCGGCGCAGGGTGAAGCCCATGCGCTCGTAGAGCCGGACCGCCCCGGTGTTGACCGCGGCCACGTGCAGGAACGGCACCTCGCCGCGAGCGCGGACACCGGCCGCGACCGCGCGGACCAACCGCTCGGCCAGCCCCTTGCCGCGGTGGTCGGGGTCGGTGCAGACGGCGCTGATCTCCGTCCAGCCCGGCGGGCGCATCCGCTGGCCGGCCATCGCGATGAGCGCCCCGCCCAGCCGCACTCCCAGGTAGCCGCCCAGCAGGCGGGTGCCGGAGCGGAACGGGCCGGGGCGGGTGCGGGCGACCAGGTCGAGCATCTCGGGCACGTCGTCGGCCCCGAGCGCCACGGCGTCCGCGTCGGGCAGGGCGTCGACCCCGGAGCCCTCGAACTGCAGGCCCCGGTCCTGGCCGACGA
Organism: Pseudonocardia lacus; assembly: GCF_018531445.1. GTDB lineage: Bacteria > Actinomycetota > Actinomycetes > Mycobacteriales > Pseudonocardiaceae > Pseudonocardia > Pseudonocardia lacus. The sequence goes on along the minus strand of NZ_JAHDTH010000070.1, from coordinate 8,379 downwards.
GCTCCCAGCCGGCCGGGTGCGCCGGCTCGGCCCCGGACAGCACGACCTGCCCCCCGGGGCCGGCGAGCACGGCCAGGTCGGCCCACGCCGCCGGGTCGGTGGTCTCCGGACCGCCCGCGAGCGCGGCGAACGGGCCCAGGTCGGGGCGGTAGCGCGCCGCGGCCCCGCGCACCTGGGCGAACTCCCGGTGCGGGCCGGTGAGGGCGCACCACAGTGGACTGTCCAGTGGATGACCGGTCACCTCCGGCCCAACCCGCGGCGCGGCGCGAACCTTCCCTAGAAGACCAACCCCGATGTCCCGAAGAACCACAGCGACGACGTCAGCCAGAGCCCGGTCAGCGCGCTGAACACGAGCCCACCCATGACCGGGAGCACCCATCCCGGTGCCCGCGGCGCGCTGAGGACGACCATCTTGGTGACGAACGCGCCGTAGAAGAAGCAGCCCAGGATCGAGTGCACCAGCACCCGGGGCTCGTAGTCGGCGAACCCGAGCGCGTAGAGGCAGTGCACCGCCACCGGCACCGTCACCAGCACCGCCACCCGCCCCGACCAGCGGTGCAGGCCCCCGATCCAGGCCGGCGCCCGGCTCACCCCGGGGAGCCGGCCGTACATGACCATCGCCGAGACCAGCTGCACGATCGCCAGCAGGAACGCCAGGCTCGCCAGCCAGGCCTTGGCCGCGATGCCGCTGGAGAAGCCGGCGATGTTGATCGCGGAACCGGTCGGGTCGTGCAGCCGGCCGTAGACGCCCAACCCGACGGACACCGCGATGCCCGCGGCCACGCCGACCAGCAGCAGCGCGGTGCCGGACGAGCGCCGGACGGCGCGGATCGGCTCGGTGATCGGGTCGGTGTAGCTCATCGCTCTCCCTCGCTGCGCTCGGTCGGCGCTGCGCGGAGCACTGTGCTGGATGATTCGCTCGCAAGCTCGCTCATCGCTCTCCCCCGCTGCGCTCGGTCGGCGCTGCGCGGAGCACTGTGCTGGATGACACTGTGCTGGATGATTCGCGCGCAAACTCGCTCATCGCTCCCCCCCGCTGCGCTCGGCCGTGACGCCCCCGCTCACCGGCCCACCACCGTGTCGTCGCCGTCGATGGTGGTGACCGCGATCGGGGTGCCCTCCACGACGACCTGCCCGGGGGCGTTCGGGTCGAGCGGCGGAGCGGGCTGCGGCTCGCCGACCCCCGCGGCGCGCGCCAGCCCGGTGACCCGGCCGTCGTCCTCGACGATCCAGCCGATGCGGGTGGCGACGCCGCGGACGTTGCCCCGGCCCTCGTAGAGCCCCCCGGGCTCCTCCACCGCCTTCGCCGAGAACGGCCACGTCTTCCCCGCGACCGCCACGTCGCCGAACGCGGCCGCGTCGTCGACGTTGCCGGCGACCGTCACCTCGCCGTCGCCGCTGCGCAGCGCGATCGTGTCGCCCTCCAGGGTGCCCTCCAGCCAGGCCTCGACCTTCTCCCCGTCGCAGACGTAGCCGACGGCGCGGCCGTCCTTCACCACGACGGCCACGGTGACCTCGTCGCCCGAGGACCGGCCGGTGTAGGCCTTCTCCGCGACGACGGGCGGCTCGGCCGCCGGCTCGGCGGGCTCCGCGGTCGGTACGGGGGCGGGCTGGGTCGGCTCGGGGGGCGGGGTCGTCTCGGCGGGGGCCGCCACGGCGGCGGCGTCCGGAGCGGCGGTGCCGTCCGGCTCGCCGGCCATGTTGACCGCCACCAGCCCGAACCCGAGCACGGCGACGGCGGTCAGCGTCAGAAGGGGCGCGTATCTCTTCATCGTCTCTCCCGGTAGGACCGCCGCGGCGACCGTGTGGGCACGATCCTGGCCGGACCGCGGACCGGCGAGAAGGCCGTCGTAGGAGTCCGAGCCAGTACTGTGACACAGAGAGGACACCGAGAGGACCCAGCCAGCCGCCGCGCCGGGCGGATTCGACGAGGCCCGGGAGGCACCCCACCGTGACCGTCGTGGCCGTGGACGACGAGGGGCGCGAGGTCGCCGTCGCGACGCCGGTGCGCCGGGTCGTCTCGATCGTCCCGTCGCTCACCGAGGCCGTCGCCGCCACCGCCCCCGGCCTGCTCGTCGGCGCCACCGACTGGTGCACCCACCCCGCCGACCTCGACGTCCCCCGCATCGGCGGCACGAAGAACCCGCGCGCCGCCGACATCGCCGCCCTGGAGCCCGACCTCGTGGTCGCCAACCAGGAGGAGAACCGCCGCTCCGACCTCGACGAGCTGCGCGCCTGCGGCCTCGCGGTCTACGTCACCGACATCCGCGGCCTCGACGGCGCCTTCGGCTCACTGGCCCGCATGCTCGCCGCCTGCGGCCTCGACCGCCCCCGCTGGCTCGACGAGGCCGAAGCCGCCTGGTCCGCCGTCCCCGTCCCACGGGCGCGCCGGCGCGCGGTGGTGCCGATCTGGCGGCGGCCGTGGATGGCGGTGGGCAGCGACACCTTCACCGGCTCGGTGCTGCACCGCCTCGGCGTCGACAACGTCCTGGCCACCGCCCCCGACCGCTACCCCCGCTTCGAACCCACCCGCCTCCCCGAGCACGACCTCGTCGTGCTGCCCGACGAGCCCTACGAGTTCACCCCCACCGACGGCCCCGAAGCCTTCCCCGGCGTCCCCGCGGCCCTGGTGAGCGGCCGACTGCTGACCTGGTACGGCCCGAGCCTCACCGAAGCGGCGCGGACGCTGCCCGAGGCGCTGCAGGCCTGAGCCACACCGGCACGCCGCCCGGGGCGTCCTCGCAGCACCGCGGCGGTGTCGCAGCCCTGGCTGGGTCGCCGCAGCCCGCCGGCGGGCTGCGAGCCCACCACCAAGTCTGCGAGCGCGCCACGCGCCTGCAGAGGGCTCGGGAGGTGGAGGGCCGCCGCGAGGCCGGCGAGGGCCGGGCGGCGGGGTGTCCTCGCAGCGCCGGGTGGTCGTCGCAGCCCTGGCTGTGTCGTCGCAGCGCGCCGGCGGGCTGCGAGCCCACCGCTACGTCTGCGACGTGCGCCGCTCCCCTGCTCGCCCCGGCCGCGAGCCACCGCGCCAACCGGCGTGCGCCACGCCCACCGGACGGCGCCCGCCTCCGCCTACCGGGCGTCTTCACAGACTCCCCACAGTCTTCGCAGGGTCTACGGCACCTGCGAAGACCACACCGCCCCTGCGAAGACGCCCCCAAACCCCACCACAAAGCGGACGGGGAGCCCGGCGTCCCCCCAAGCCCCCTGCCGTCACGTCGGCGCGCGAAGCGCCTGCACAGCCGGGACGGCCCCCGCACCCTGGCAGACCAACCGCAGCCCGTGCATGCCAAGCGTGCGGGGGCTGGCCCGGCTGTGCTGCCCTCTGGGGCCGACGGGACGGCAGGGGGCGCCCCCCTGCTTGATCAGAGGTCGCCCTCCGCGTAGGAGCCGCCGGAGGCCCCCCTCAAGCGCCGAAGGCGCCCGAAGAAGCCCGAAGAAGCCGCGGACCAGCCCCGGCCTTACGCCACCGCCCCCACCATCCGCGCGAACTCCCGCCCCGTCTTCTCCGCCTCCGTGTGCGCCTGCTCCCGCGACTGCGCCGCCAGCGGCCGCAGCTCCGCCATCGCCGGCACCGACTCGGCCAGCGTCAGCTCCGCGGCGACGACGGTGACGTCCGCGCCGAGGACGTCGGCGAAGATGCGGTGCAGGTACGGGGTGGCGTGGTCCCAGCCCTCGCGGGGCGTGCCGGCGCCGTAGCCGCCGCCGCGGGCGATCACGAGCGCGAGCGGGCGGCCGCTGAGGGGCTGGATGCCGGGGGCGAAGCGCGGGTCGGCGATGAGCAGGTCGATCCAGGTCTTGAGGTTCTGGGCGACGCCGAAGTTGTAGAGCGGGGTGGCGATCACCAGGGCGGTGGCGGTGATCACTTCGTCGCCCAGTCGCGTGGCGAGCGCGACGGCGTCGCGCTGGTCGGGCGTTCGGTCGCCCTCCGGGGTCATGCTCGCGGACACGGCCTGCGGCCAGGCGTCGACGGGCACGGGGTCGGTGCGCAGGTCGCGGCGGACCACCTCGGTGCCCGGGTGTTCCTGCAGCCAGCCCCGCTGCAGGGTGTCGGCGACCTCCCGGCTGACCGAGCCCTCGGTGCGGATGCTGGCGTCCAGGCGGAACAGCGTCATGGTGTCTCCCGAGATCGAGTGTGCTGTTCGCACGATGTTCTGTGCTGCCGACCATCTTATGCACAGATGGATTGGTCGGCGAAAGCCCGGGTAGGATGTGATCGTGACCGCACCCGAGACCGTGGAGACCGACTTCGGCTGGGCGCTGGGCACCGTCATGCGCAACTACATGCAGGCGGCCGGGCAGGTGATGGTCGGGGTGCCCGGGGGCCCGCGGGGCTACCAGGTGCTGGCCGCCTGCGGCCGGGAGGGCCCGCGCACCCAGCTCGCGCTGGCCCACCAGCTCGGCCTCGACCGCACCGTGATGACCTACCTCCTCGACGACCTCCAGAAGGAGGGCCTCGTCGAGCGCCGCCCCGACCCGGCCGACCGGCGCGCCCGGCGCGTCGAGCTCACCGATGGCGGCCGCGCCCGGCTGTGCGAGCTCGCCGAGCGGCTGGCCGAGACCGAGGAGCGCCTGCTGGAGCGGCTCGAGCCCGACGAGCGCGAGTCGCTGCGCCGGATGCTGTTCCGCCTGGCCACCGGTTCGGACACCACCACGGGCGAGCTGTGCACGATGGCCGAGGAGATCACGTCCCAGGAGTGCTGAGATTCGACCGGCACCGCCGCGGGTAGGCCCGGGGCATGGTCGACGTCGATGACGAACTGTGGGACGAGTTCCACCGCGTGGTGAACATGACCAGCCGCGAGCTCGAGGAGTGGCTGCGCACGCAGGCCGCGCACGAGGACTTCGAGGACCTCCCCGACCAGGTGGGCACGCTCACCGGCCGGGAGGTGCTGGCCGTGCTCGGCAAGCGCCGCGTCGACCTCACCGACGCCGACGAGCGGGCCATGCGCAAGGTCGTCGACAAGGTGCACTCCCAGCGCCGCGACGATCTCGAACCCACCGCGGGGCAGGCGGCCTGGCGGCACAAGCTGATGTCGATCGGCCACGACCCCCTCAAGCCGCCGCGCACCTGATCGGGGGCGGGAACGAGGGGTGCCGGTTTGGGTGACGGCGCGGCGGGGGCACATGCCCTAACGTCGCGGCCGATGGCACGACTCGGCGCGTTGCGACTCCGGACGGGGGTGGCGGCGGTGGCCGGCACCATGATCATCGCGATGGCGGCGTGCTCGTCGCCCGCCGCGCCCGCGGCACCCCCCGATCCCCCGCTGACCACGGCCCCCGCCCCGACCGCGGAGCCGACGACCCCCGTCCCGACGGCGACCGCCGAGGGCGCGGCCGCGCTGCCCGCCCCGGGCGAGCCCCTCTTCCCCGGCCGCCGGCTCGTCGCGATCTACGGCCACCCCGGCACGGCCGCCCTCGGCGTCCTCGGCGAGCAGGACCTGCCCGCCTCCGTGCGCCGCGCCGAGGAGGTCGCCGCGCAGTACCGGGCGCTGGTCCCCGAGCAGGTGGTGCCCACGTTCGAGATCATCGCGACGGTCGCATCGGCGGGCGCGGGCCCGGACGGCGACTACTCCTCCGAGTCCGACGTCGAGGAGCTGCGCCCGTGGGTCGACGCGGCCCGGGATGCGGGTGTCTACGTGCTGCTCGACCTGCAGCCCGGCCGCACCGACTTCCTCACCCAGGCCCGCCGCTACGCCGACCTGCTCGCCCAGCCGCACGTCGGGCTGGCCCTCGACCCCGAGTGGCGGCTGCGCGAGGGCCAGCGCCACGGCGATCAGATCGGGCGGGTGGACGTCGAGGAGGTCAACGGGGTCGCGACCTGGCTGGCCGACCTCACCCGCGACCGCGGCCTGCCGCAGAAGGTGCTGATGGTGCACCAGTTCCGGCTGGAGATGATCCAGGGCCGGGAGCGGCTCGACACCACCCGCCCGGAGCTGGCCGTCGTCCTGCACGCCGACGGCTCCGGCGCGACCGAGGACAAGTTCAAGACCTGGGCGCGGCTGCACGAGGGCGCCCCGGCCGGCGTGCACTGGGGCTGGAAGAACTTCTACGACGAGGACACCCCGACGCTGACCCCGGAGCAGACCGTGCAGGTCGGCCCCACGTCACCGGTCGTCATCACCTACCAGTGACCCCCTGACCACCTCGGCCAACGCGGTCCAGCTGTCGCGGCCGTGGCCCGCCGCGACGGCGCGGCGGTAGAGCGAGGCGACGGCCTCGGGCAGCGCTGAGTCGACGCCGGAGGTCCGCGACGATTCCAGGATGTGCTCGGCGGTGGCGCCCATCATCGTCGCGTTCGCCAGGTCGCCGGGGTAGGCGCGGGCGTCGAGCTCGGCCGCGGCCTCCGGCAGGTAGGTCGAGATCGAGTCGGCCATGGCCAGCGCGTGCGGCAGGTATTCCTTCGCACTGACCCCCGCGGTCGCGACCAGCGCGCTGGAGTGCAGGTATGCGGCCAGCGCGGTCAGGAAGTAGTCGAGCTGGGCCTGGTAGTAGAGCTGGGCCAGCGCCGGGTCGGCGCCCAGGTACTCGGGCCGCCCGAGGACGCCCAGCGCGGCCGCGTGCGCGTCGAGGACCTCGCGGGGCCCGCTGTAGAAGACGAACGCGTCGGGCGTGCCGACGACCGGCGCCGGCACCATGACCCCGCCCACCAGTGACCGGGCGCCGCGCTCGGCGAGCCACCGGGCGGCCTGCCTGGTCCGCTCGGGGGTGTCCGAGCTGAGGTTGACGACGGTCCGCCCGGCGAGGGCCTCTTCGTGGCCGTCGAAGATGGCGTACATGGCGGCGTAGTCGGTCAGGCTGAGCACCACCAGCTCGGCGGCGCCGAGCGCCTCGGTCGGCGTGGCGGCCCGGGTCGCACCCGCGGCGACCACGTCGGCGGCGCGGGCGGCGGTGCGGTTCCACACCGTCACCGGGTGCCCGGCGCCCAGCAGCGCGCGGGTCATCGCCCGTCCCATCGGGCCCAGCCCGATCACCGTGACTGCGGTTCCGTTCATCGTGCGTCCTTCCGTGCGCGGAGCAGCTCGACCACTCCGGTGATGTCCTCGTGCCCGTGGCCGTCCGCGACGCGGCGGCGCATCAGCTCGCCGAGCGGGACGAGCAGGGTCGGGTCGACGCCGTGGGCCCGGGAGACCTCGACGAGGCCCGGGTAGGCGGCGGCCTGCATCGCCAGGTTCGAGACGACGTCGCGACCGTGCTCGCCGCTGTCGATCGGCGCGGCGGCGCCGTCGACGAACCCGCTCATCGACGCCAGCCACCGGCCCAGCAGCGGGGCGAGGTCCCCGGCGGCCACCCCGCCCGCCCCGGCCAGCGCGTAGGCGTGCAGGACGCCGCTGATCATCCCGTACATCGCGGTGAGCAGGGCCAGGTCCTGCAGCGCCGCGCGGCCGGGCTCCTCGCCGGCGAAGACGCTGTCCCCCAGCAGGTCGAGCAGCGGGCGCTGCTCGTCGAACACCGACCGCGCCCCGCTGTAGAGCACGAACGCGGCCGGCGTCCCGATCATCGGCGGCACGGCCATGATCCCGCCGCCGAGCAGGTCGACCCCGTGCCGAGCGGCCCACCCGGCCAGCTCGCGCGCCTGCTCGGGGGTGCCGTTGGTCAGCTCGACCACCGTCCGCCCGGCGAGCCGGTCGGCGACCGGGTCGAGCACCTCGTGCACCGAGGCGTGGTCGAGCAGGCAGACGACCACCGTCCCGCTCGCCGTCACGGCCCCCGCGACCGAGGTCGCGGCGGTCGCTCCGCGGGCCACCAGGTCGTCGGCGCGGCCCGGCGACCTGTTCCACACCGTCACCCGGGCTCCCCCGGCCAGCAGGGCGCCCGCGAGCGCCCGGCCCATCGTCCCCAAGCCCAGGACGGTCACGTCCCGCTTGCTGTCGTCGGTTTGTCCTGCCACGCGGCCAGCCTGCGCGGCACCGCGCACGGATCGCGCACGGACGGCGCACGGCTACCGTGGGAGCGTGCGCTTCGGGGTGCTCGGGCCGCTGGCCGTGTGGGCCGCCGACGGCACGCCCGTGCGCGTGCCCGAGCCGAAGGTCCGCGCGCTGCTGGCCGCGCTGCTGCTCGCCGAGGGCCGCCCCGTGGCGGCCGACCGGCTCGTCGAGGCGCTCTGGGCGGGCGCGCCGCCCGGAGACCCGGCCAACACCCTGCAGACCAAGGTGTCGCAGCTGCGGCGGGCCCTCGGCGGCGCCGGGACCGTGCTGCGCCACCCCGGTGGCTACCTGCTGCCCATCGGACCCGGCGACCTGGACGCGCACGAGTTCCGCGCCCTGGTCGAGCGCGCCCGCACGGCCGCGCCGGCCGACCGGCTCGGGCTCCTCGACCGCGCGCTCGGCCTGTGGCGGAGCGCGGCGCTGGCCGACCTGGCCGACCGGCCGTTCGCGCTGG
>NZ_JAHDTH010000069.1 GCF_018531445.1 Pseudonocardia lacus | reverse complement strand
AGCGTCGGCGGGTCGGGCACGGGCTCCGGCGGGCGGGCGCCGGGCCGCTCGGCGGGCCGGTCCGGCTCGGCCATCGACCCGCTCCGGCTCAGTCCAGGCCGAGCGCGGCCGGCGCGGCCGGGTCGGAGTCGGCCAGGAACGTCCGGCAGCGCTCGGCCTCCTCGGTCTCCCCGATCGCCGCCGCGGCCCGCTGCAATGCGGCCAGCGCGCGCAGGAAGCCCTGGTTGGGCGTGTGCGAGAAGGGCACCGGCCCGAAGCCCTTCCAGCCGTTGCGGCGCAGCTGGTCCAGCCCGCGGTGGTAGCCGGTGCGGGCGTAGGCGTAGCCGGTGATGGTCACGCCGTCCTGCAGGGCCCGTTCGGCCAGCACGGCCCAGGCCAGGCTGGACGTCGGGTGCGCCGCGGCGACCTCGGCCGGCTCCTGGCCGGCGTCGATCTCGGCCGCGGCGGGGTCCACGGGCAGCAGGGTGGGCTCGGGCCCGAGCAGGTTGCCGTGCGTCGTCATGCGAGCATCCTGCCCCTTCGCCGGCCCGCTCACCCCATCCGGGCGCAGCGCAACGGCGGTCGCCGCCGCGGCGACCGCCGTTGCGCTGCGCCGGACCCTCAGCCGGCGAGCGAGGTGCCCGCGGAGCGCAGGTTCTCGCAGGCCTCGACGACCCGCTCGGCCATCCCGACCTCGGCCGCCTTCAGGTAGGACCGCGGGTCGTAGGTCTTCTTGTTGCCGACCTCGCCGTCGACCTTCAGCACGCCGTCGTAGTTGGTGAACATGTGCGCGGCGATCGGCCGGGTGAAGGCGTACTGGGTGTCGGTGTCGACGTTCATCTTCACCACGCCGTAGTCCAGCGCCTCGTGGATCTCCTCGATCAGCGAGCCGGAGCCGCCGTGGAAGACCAGGTCGAACGGCTTGGAGCCGGCCGTGAGGCCGAGCTTCTCGGTGGCGACCTCCTGGCCCTGCTTGAGGATCTCCGGGCGGAGCTTGACGTTGCCCGGCTTGTAGACGCCGTGCACGTTGCCGAAGGTCGCGGCCAGCAGGTAGCGGCCCTTCTCGCCGCCGCCGAGCGCCTCCACCGTGTCGGCGTAGTCGCCCGGGGCGGTGTAGAGCTTCTCGTTGATGTCGTTGGCGACGCCGTCCTCCTCGCCGCCGACGACGCCGATCTCCACCTCGAGGATGATCTTCGCCTTGACCGCCTGGTCGAGCAGCTCGGCGGCGATGCGCAGGTTCTCGTGCAGCTCGGTGGCCGAGCCGTCCCACATGTGGGACTGGAACAGCGGGTTCTCGCCGCGGTCGACCCGCTCCTGGCTGAGCGCGATCAGCGGGCGGACGAAGCCGTCCAGCTTGTCCTTCGGGCAGTGGTCGGTGTGCAGGGCGATGTTGACCGGGTACTTCTTGGCCACCACGTGGGCGAACTCGGCCAGGCCCACCGACCCGGTGACCATGTCCTTGACCCGGGTTCCGGACAGGAACTCCGCCCCGCCCGTGGAGATCTGCACGATGCCGTCGCTGCCCGCCTCGGCGAACCCGCGCAGCGCGGCGTTCAGCGTCTCCGTGCTCGTCACGTTGATCGCCGGGTAGGCGAACCGGCCGCTCTTGGCCCGGTCAAGCATCTCGTTGTAGACCTCGGGGGTCGCGATCGGCACGAGTGGGTCCCTCCTGTGCTGGGTTGCGTGCCGAGTATCCCGCACCGGAGGCCAACGCGGGCGCAGGCGGTCGCGCGGACCCGACTACTCTGCGGGGCATGGACGGCGACCGCGCAGACGACCGCGCGGGGAACGCCGTCGAGATGACGCTGTCCCGGTTGCGGAGCCTCGACACCCGCCAACCGGCCCCCCCGGCCACCGACGGCGCGCCGCGCACGCTGGCCGACCTCTACCGCGACCACCAGATGCGGATGGTGCGCCTGGCCACCCTGCTGGTCGACGACCAGGCCACCGCCGAGGACGTCGTCCAGGAGGCCTTCGCCGGGCTGCACCGGCACTGGTCGGGGCTGCGCGACGAAGCCGCCGCCGTCGGCTACCTGCGCGCCGCCGTCGTCAACGGCTCCCGCTCGGTGCTGCGCAGGCGCCGCACGGCCCGCGAGTACGTGCCGCCCCACCAGGTGAACGCCCGCTCCGCCGAGTCGCTGGCGATGCTCTCGGCCGAGCACCAGGCCGTCGTCGACGCGCTGTCCTCGCTGCCGCCGCGCCAGCGCGAGGTGCTCGTGCTGCGGTACTACGGCGGCATGAGCGAGGCGGAGATCGCCGACGCGACGGGCATCAGCCGGGGCACGGTGAAGTCGACCGCGAGCCGGGCCCTCGACGCCGTGGCCCGGGTCATGGGGCCGCGCTCCCGCTAGCGGCACCCGGACGGGTGGACCCGCGCGGGCCTCCGTCGGACCCGATGGCACCATGGGTGCGTGAGCAGGAGCGTCGAGCCCGAGCAGCGCCTCGCCGAGGCCCTGCGGGCCAGGGCGACCGGCGCCGGGCGCGTCGGCGGCCCGGCCCCCCGCGGCGGTGCCGACCCCGACACCGCAGCCACCCGCACCGCGATCGTCCTCGCGCTCGCGGCCGGCCTGCTGGTGGGGATCCTGTTCGCGCTGTTGTCGCTGCTGGCGCCGGGCGTGCTGCCCCCTCTCGGGTGAACCGGACAACCCGGGTACCGTGACGACGGTGCAGACCCACCACTTTGTCGCGCTCGGCCCGGAGTGGCTCAAGCCGGACGTCATCATCGAGTGGCTGGGTCCGTGGGCCCTGGTCGGCCTCGCACTGATCGTCTTCGCGGAGTGCGGCCTGCTGCTCGGCTTCTTCCTCCCGGGCGACTCGCTGCTGTTCACCGCCGGGCTGTTCGTGGCCCAGGCGGCGAACGGCCAGCCGGGCATCGACACCCCGCTGTGGCTGGTCTGCCTCATCCTGGTGATCGCCGCCTTCGCCGGCAACGTGTGCGGCTACTACATCGGCAAGGTCGCCGGGCCGGCCATCTTCGACAGGCCCAAGTCGCGGCTGTTCAAGCCCGAGCACGTGGTCAAGACGCAGGGCTTCTTCGACAAGTACGGCAATCGGGCCATCGTCATGGCCCGGTTCGTGCCGGTCGTGCGCACCTTCATCACCGTCATGGCCGGCGTGGGCCGGATGGAGGCCAAGCGCTTCTTCACCTACTCGGCGATCGGCGCCGTGGCCTGGGCCGCCGGCGTGACGCTGCTGGGCTTCTTCCTCGGCCAGTTCGAGTTCGTCCGCGAGAACATCGAGCTGATGCTCATCCTGATCGTGCTGCTCTCCGTGCTGCCGATCGTGATCGAGGTCATCAAGGCGCGCCGGGAGGCGAAGCACGCCGGTGGCGGGCACGCGCCGCCGGTCGCCCCGCCCGCCGGTCAGGCCCCGCCGCCCGCGCCGGGCGGCTACCGGGCCGACGTCCGGCCCTCGGCGCCGCTGCCGGCCAACCACGCCGAGGTGACGCAGCCGATGCGCCCGCACCCCGGCCACGGTGGGCCCCGCCCCTACGGCCGCTGACGCCGCCGCGCCCGTCCCGGGCGCTAGGGAGCGTCCTCAAAGCCACATCTTGAGGGTCGCCAGGTCGATCATGCCCTGGTAGGAGAGGGCGGTCTTGTCGTAGCGGGTGGCGATGGCCCGGTACTGCTTGAACCGGTTGAAGCAGCGTTCGACCACGTTGCGCCGCTTGTAGACGCCCTTGTCGAACGCGGGAGGCCGGCCCCCGGCTGAGCCGCGGCGGGCGCGGTTGGCCTGCTGGTCACGCCGTTCCGGGATGGTCGCCCGGATCCCGCGCCGGCGCAGGTAGGCCCGATTCTTGCGACTGGAGTAGCCCTTGTCGGCCAGCACCCGGGTCGGGCGGGTCGCGGGCCGACCCGGTCCCGGCCGGCGGAACTCGACACCGGCCAGGACCTGCTCGAACATCGTGGTGTCGTTGACGTTCCCGCCGGTCAACACCACCGACAACGGACGACCATGACCGTCGCAGGCCAGATGGATCTTGGTGGTGGTGCCGCCACGAGACCTGCCGATAGCATGATCACCTGGTTCGGTGTGTCCGTTGCAGGACTCGTCCACCCCCTGTGAGGGACCCGGTGGTGGCACCGTTGCCACCGCTGTCGTCACTGCTGCTGCTGCCGTCGTCACCGTCGACGGGCTTGGCGATCTTGCGGGCGCCGGCGGCGTGCTGGTGGGCACGCACGATGCTGGAATCGACCGAGACCTCCCGGTCGAGCTCGTCGATCGCTTCGGCGATCACCCGCGCCTTCGCGACCAGCATCGTGAGGGTGCCGTCGCGTGACCAGCGCCAGAACCGGGTGTAGATCGTCTTCCATGGCCCGTACCGCTCGGGCAGGTCCCGCCAGGCGACCCCGGTCTTGGCCTTGAACAGCATCCCGTTGATCACCCGGCGGTCATCCACCCGCGGGCGACCCTTCGTCCCCGAGGGCGGGAGCAGCGGCTCGATCACCTGCCACTGCTCGTCGGTCAATTCGTGCCTGCGCACCACAAACCCAAGATCAAAGCAGGTCGGGTGAACCGGCTTTGAGGACGCTCCCTAGTGCCCCCGCCGGAAGCTCACCAGGTATCTCGGCGGCCCAGCTATACACCCGCCGAACTCTCGGCGGGGGGCGCTAGCCGCCCCGCTGCACGCGGGCGGCCGCCTCCATCAGCATCCAGCCCCCCAGCTGCACCGACAGGTCCGACTCCGGGATCCCCGGGCGCGGCTCGGGGGCCGGGGTGCGCCAGTCCGCCGAGAACACCGGCCCCAGCGGGGTGTGCATCCGCCCGTCCCACGCCGCCTCCGCGCTGGCCAGCACGAGCTGCCCGGCGGCGTCGGAGAGCTCGGGGCGGCGCAGGGCGGCGTCGGCGAGGTAGCGCGCGGCGATGCCGGCGAACAGCCCGCCGTCGCCGCCGCCCACCCCGGGCAGCACCCCGTTGGGCTCGGCCAGCCGCTGGCGCACCGCGTCGACCACGGCGATGGCCCGGTCGGTCCAGCGCTGGTGGCCGTCGCGCTGGGCGAGCTCGACGCAGGCGCCCAGGTGCACGCCCTGGCAGTAGGTGAAGATCCGCTTGTCGACCTCGCAGATCTCGCCGTCCGGGCCGACCCGCACGCCGTCGCGGACCAGGCCGGTGTCGGGGTCGACCAGGGTGTCGCTCATCCAGTCGACGATGGCCGCCGCGAAGCCCACCTGGCCCGTGCGGGCCAGCAGGATCGCGGCCGGGCCGTTGGCCGGGGCGTTCTTCGAGTTGTCGCCGCGGCGCCACCAGATCCCGCCGCCGCCGTCCTCGGTCCAGCCGCGGCCCAGCTGCGTGCAGATCGCCTCGATCGCCGACGGGCCCCAGCGCCCGGCGGTGCCACCTGCCCGCTGCACCGCCAGCCCGAACCAGGCGATGTCGTCGTAGTAGCGGTTGATCCAGCTGCCCGCGTTGTGGATCCGCACGCTGCGGGTGGTCGCCGCGATCGCCCGGGCACGCGCCTCCCGCGGGGCCCGCCGCTGCGCGTCGACGAGGCAGTCCAGCAGGTGCGCCTGCCACCAGTAGTGCCAGGGGAACGGGGCGATGGGGGTGCGGCGGGGCCAGCGGATCCGCCCGATCCGGGTGCCGGGCAGCACGCCCGCCAACCGCCGCACGTGTCGACGCACGATCGCCCGCTCCGCGGTGTTGGCCCTCTCGGCCCAGTCGATGTCGGCCACGGCGTCAGTCTGCCCGATGGCCGAATCCGTGGGACACGCGTCGTTGACGCCACCGCCCCCCGACCAGCACCGTTGACCCGTGGCCGCGTCCCGCTCCGCCGTCCCCCACCGGGTGCTCGTTCCCCTGTACGAGGGCGTCCAACCGCTCGACGTCGTCGGTCCGCACGACGTGCTGAACGGCGCCTCGGAGCTGTTCGAGATCACCGGCCGTGGCGGCGCCTACTCCGTCGCACTCGTCGCGGAGACGGCCGGACCCGTCCGCGGCGCGGGCGGGCTCGGCCTGGTCGCCGACGGCCCGCTGCCCGAGTCCGGCCCGATCGGCACGCTGCTCGTCCCGGGCGGGCCCGGCAGCCGCCGCCTGGTCGCCGACTCCGGCTACGTCCGGTGGCTGCGGCGGGCCGCGGCCCGCGCCGACCGCGTCGTGTCGGTGTGCACCGGGGCCTTCGCGCTGGCCGCCGCCGGCCTGCTGGACGGGCTGTCCGCGACCACCCACTGGCGCTACGCGTCCGCACTGGGCGAGCGCCACCCCGCCGTCGACGTCCGCGCCGACCCGATCTACCTGCGGCAGGGCCGGATCTGGACGGCGGCCGGGGTGACCGCGGGCATCGACCTCGCGCTCGCGCTCGTCGAGGCCGACCACGGCGTCGACGTCGCCCAGGACATCGCCCGCGAGCTGGTGGTGTTCCTGCGCCGACCGGGCGGGCAGAGCCAGTTCGCCGGGCCGGTCTGGGACACCCCGGCGCGGCAGCCGGGCGTGCGCGCCGCGCAGGACCTCATCCACGCCGACCCCGCAGCCGACCTGCGCGTGCCGGTGCTCGCCGCGCGCGTCGGGATGAGCGAGCGGCACTTCAGCCGCGAGTTCACCCGGGCGCTGGGCACCCCGCCCGGCGACTACGTCGAGCGGGTGCGGGTGGACGCCGCGCGCCGGCTGCTCGAGTCCGAGCCGCTGCTGGTCTCGGTGGCCGCCGCGCGGGCCGGGTTCGGCACCGCCGAGACCATGCGCCGCGCCTTCCTGCGCCGGATCGGCGTTCCCCCCGACCACTACCGGCGGCACTTCGCCGCCGCGCCCTCCTGAGACCCGACCGATCGGAGACCGCCGTGCAGATCGCGTTCCCGCTCTACCCCCGGATGACGGCGCTGGACGCCATCGGCCCCTACGAGGTCCTGCAGCGCATCCCGGCGCTGGACGTCGTCTTCGTCGGTGAGCGGCGCGGGGAGGTCCGCACCGACAACGGCTTCCTGGGGCTCACCGTGGACGCCGCGTTCGACGAGGTGCCCGCGCCCGACGTGGTCGTCGTGCCGGGCGGGATCGGCACCCGCGACATGCTCGCGCCCGGTCCCTACCTGGAGTGGTTGCGCGCCGTGCACCCCGGCACCCGGTTCACCACGTCGGTCTGCAGCGGGTCGCTGCTGCTGGCCGCGGCCGGCCTGCTCGACGGCCTGACCGCCACGAGCCACTGGAGCGTGTTCGCGCTGCTGGAGCGGCTCGGGGCGGTGCCGGTGACCGAGCGGGTCGTCGAGCACCTCGACCGGCGGCTGATCACCGCCGCCGGGGTGTCGGCCGGTATCGACATGGGGATCCGGCTGGCCGAGCTGCTGGTCGACGACGTGGCGGCGCAGGCGGCGCAGGTCCTCATCGAGTACGACCCGCAGCCGCCGTTCGACGCCGGGCACCCGAGCCGCGTCGACGACGAGGTGCGGGACCGCATCGCCGAGTACGCGAGCGCGCGAGCGTGACCGACTCACCCGATCGAGTGGATCTCCGCCGCCCACCGACGTGATCGAACAGAAGTTCGAAAAGTGTCGGTGATCAGGCGTAGGTTGCGGGGCATGGACCTCTCCGACCGTTCCCCGCGGTCGACCCACTGGGCCGACCAGTACGACGCCTGGCAGCGCGAGACCATCCGCCGGCACGGCTGGGCCCTACAGGCCGTCGACGGCGACGAGGACGGCCCGCCCTACGTCTACACCGTCGGGCTGTCCGGCTACGGGCACCCCGAGCTCATCGTCTTCGCCACCGCGCAGGCCGCCGCCGCGCGGCTGCTCAACGAGCTCGGCGAGCTCGTCCGGGCCGGGCGCACGCTGGTGGCCGGGCAGCGGGTGGTCGCGCCGTCGGGCGATTCGCACCTGCTGGCCTTCCCCGAGGCCGAGCACTGGCTGTTCGCCGCCGACGACCTGTACCGCTCGGCCGCCGGGGCCCCCGTGCGGGCCCTGCTGGTGATGCCCGTCGACGAGTTGGTCGCCGGACCCGACGACGCGGCGCGGAGCTGCGCCTGCTGCGCGGTGGTGGCCGACCCGGCGGGGTGAGCGGGCGTCCGCCGCGCCGCTGCCCAGGACGACTGCCCAGCACCGCTACCCAGCACCACTTCCCCAGCACCACTTCCCCAGCACCACTTCCCCAGCACCACTTCCCCAGCACCACTTCCCCAGCACCACTGCCTAGCATCGCGGGGTGGCGAGCACCGAGCCCGGCGAGGCCGGTCCGACGGAGTGGGGCGAGTCCGTCGGGGTCGGGCCGTGGCCGGGTCGGTGGCCCGACGATCCCCGCTACGACCCCGACCTGCTGGCCGGCGGCGACCGGCGCAACGTCGTCGACCGGTACCGCTACTGGCGGCGGGAGGCGGTCGTCGCCGACCTCGACCGGCGCCGGCACCCGTTCCACGTCGCCATCGAGAACTTCGGCCACGACCACAACATCGGCACCGTCGTGCGCACCGCCAACGCGTTCGCGGCCGCGGAGGTGCACATCGTCGGCCGCCGCCGGTGGAACCGGCGCGGCGCCATGGTCACCGACCGCTACCAGCACCTGCGCCACCACAAGGACGTCCCGGCGCTGCTCGCGTTCGCCCGCGCGCGAGGGCTCGCCGTGGTCGCGGTGGACAACGCGCCGGGGTCCCGGCGCATCGAGACCGCCCGGCTGCCGCGCGAGTGCCTGCTGCTGTTCGGCGCGGAAGGGCCCGGGATCAGCGCGGAGGCGACGGCGGCGGCCGCGCTGACCGTGTCGATCGCCCAGTTCGGGTCCACCCGGTCCATCAACGCGGGCGTGGCCGCCGGCATCGCGATGCACGCGTGGGTGCGCCAGCACGCCGACCTGTCCACGGCCTGGTGAGCGCGTCACCGGCCGACCCCGCGGAACGGAGCCGTAGGGTCGGCCCGTGCCCACAGTTCTGATCACCGGGGCCACCGCGGGCATCGGCGCCGCGTTCGCCTCCCGACTCGCCCGCGACGGCCGCGACCTCGTCCTGGTCGCCCGCGACCGCGACCGGCTCGAGCGCGCCGCCGACGGGTACCGCGCCGGCGGCGTGTCCGTCGAGGTGCTGCCCGCGGACCTGGCCACCGAGGACGGCCGCGAGCGGGTCGCCGCCCGGCTCTCCGACCCCGACGTCGCCCCGGTCGACCTGCTCGTCAACAACGCCGGGATGGGCATGGCCGAGGAGTTCCTCGACGCCGACATGCCCGCCATCCAGCGCAAGCACGACCTGAACGTCACCACCGTCCTGCGGCTGACCAGGGCGGCCCTGCCGGGGATGGTCGACCGCGGCCGCGGCGCCGTCGTCAACGTCTCCAGCGTCGCCGGGTTCCTGTCCGGCGCCAGCCCCACCTACACCGCCGAGAAGGCGTGGGTCACCACCTTCACCGAAGGGCTCGCCGGTGGCCTGAAGGGCACCGGGGTGCGGGTCATGGCGCTGTGCCCCGGCTACGTCCGCACGGAGTTCCACGTCCGCGCCGGGATCGACGCGGGCGCCCGGCGCGGGCCGTTCTGGCTGGCGGCCGACCGCGTCGTCGACGACGCCCTGTCCGACCTGGCCCGCGGCCGGGTCGTCTCGGTGCCCAGCCGCCAGTACAAGGCCATCGTCGCCGCCGTCGACCTGCTGCCGCGGACCGTCGTCCGCAGGCTGCTCACGGCGGTGGGCCGTAGATGACCACGAACACGGGTAGGGGGATCGGGTGAGCACACATGACGACGACCGCGAGCGGCTCGCCGCGCTGGTGGCCGAGCTGGCGGTGGTGCACGGCACCGTCACGCTGTCCTCCGGCCTGCAGGCCGACTACTACGTCGACCTGCGCCGGGCCACCCTGGAGCACCGCGCCGCGCCGCTGATCGGCCGACTGCTGCTGGCACTGACCGCCGACTGGGACTACCAGGCCGTCGGCGGGCTGACCCTGGGCGCCGACCCCGTGGCCGACGCCATGCTGCACGCCGCAGCCGCCCGGCGGGCGGTCCGGCCGGAGACCCCGCCCCTGGACGCGTTCGTGGTGCGCAAGAGCACCAAGGAGCACGGCATGCAGCGGCTCATCGAGGGGCCGGACATCACCGGCTGCCGGGTGCTCGTCGTCGAGGACACCTCGACCACCGGGTCCTCCGTGCTCACCGCCGTGCGCGCGGCACGCGGGGCGGGCGCCACCGTCGTCGGGGTCGCGACCGTCGTCGACCGCGACACCGGGGCCCGGGAAGCGATCGAGGCCGAGGGCGTGCCGTACCGGGCGCTGCTCGGCCTGGCCGACCTCGGCCTCGGCGGCTGATCGGGACCACCCCCGGAAACGGGAGCGGCGCCGCGCGGATCGCGCGGCGCCACGTGCCCTCCGGGAAACGCCGGACGCGGTGCCGGGCCGTCACCGGGCCCGGCACCGCTGTTCCCCGCTATTGGTCTGTGATCAGGACTCCCGTCCCGATCGGTCGGGGCGGCGGGCGGCGACCGCTGTCGCCGCCGCCACCCCGGCCGTCCTTACTGACCGCCCTGGTCGTTACTGACCGCCCTGGTCGCCCGCGGCGGCCTCGGCGGCGTCAGCAGCGTCGTCGCCGGCGGCGTCATCACCCGCGGCGTCGTCACCAGCGGCGGCGTCGTCACCGGCGTCGTCGCCACCGGCGTTGGCGTCGTCACCGGCGTTGTCACCGGCGTTGTCACCGGCGTTGTCGTTGTCGTTGTCGCCCTGGGCGTTGTCCTGGCCCTGGTCGTCACCGGCGTTGTCGTCCTGACCGCCGCCGGCGCCGCCGACCTCGATCCGGACCGAGTCGATGGCCGGGGTCTGGTTGGCCCGCGACATCATCGGGGTGCGGTGCGAGCCGTCACCGGCCCACGAGGTGCACTGCAGGGTGCCGGCCTGGTCGATGCCCGGGACGTCGATGGTCACGGTGTCCGAACCGGCGCCACCGCCGTTGTCCTGGGTCGCCAGGAAGAACTCCGGGGCGCCCGACGAGTCGGGGGCCTCGTTGGTGCTCGGCAGGATGCGGCAGGCCGTGTGGAAGTGGCCGCGCTGCAGGTTGGTGCCCTCCTGCAGGAACGACGCCTCCAGGTAGTAGCCACCGACGGCGGCACCCAGGAACCGGTCGCGGACCAGGTTGCGGGTGGCGACCTGCAGCTGGAAGTCCTCGCCGACGCCGACGGCCTCGGGGGCCGCGGTGATCAGCAGGGAGGGCAGCCGGTCCTCGGGGGCGACCTCACCCATCGAGGTGTTCACGCACTGCGCGTCGCCGGACTGGAAGCCGGTGTGCGGGGGCAGGTCGCTGTCGGCACAGCTCTGGCCGAGCACGTCCAGGCCGTTGGTGTTGCCGGGCGGAGGCTCCTCGGCCGGGGGCTCCTCCTCGCCGGGCTGCTCGCCCTCGCCGGGCTGCTCGCCCTCGCCGGGCTGCTCGCCCTCGCCGGGCTGCTCGCCCTCGCCGGGCTGCTCGCCCTCGCCGGGCTGCTCACCTTCGCCGGGCTGCTCACCCTCACCGGGCTGCTCACCTCCGCCGGGCTGCTCACCCTCGCCGGGCTGCTCACCTCCGCCGGGCTGCTCACCTTCGCCGGGCTGCTCGCCTTCGCCGGGCTGCTCACCCTCGCCGGGCTGCTCGGCACCCGGCTGGCCGCCGTTGTTGCCGCCACCACCGTTGTTGCCGCCGCCGCCGTAGCCGCCACCGGGCTTGTTGTTGCCCACCGGGACGATGACGGTGCCGGGCTCCGGCTCGCCGTCGCCGGGAGCCGGCGCGCCGTACCCGCCGCCGTTGCCGCCGGACGGGGCGGAGGGGACACCGCCGAAGTCGCAGGCCGTGGGCAGCAGGCACACGGCGAGTGCCGCGGCGGAGACCACCAGCTTGCGGCCGGTCCTCCGGTGTCGAGCCGTACTGGTCGGTGACATCTGGATCGTGCTCCAATTCGGGGTTGGGGAGCGGATTGCCCGGTGGGCCGGGGTGGCCCGCCGGTGCCGGCGTTCGAAGCGGGGAGCTAACGCCGGACGGAGTGACGCGGTCCTGTGCTGTTCACTGCGCGGTGCGTGGCGGTGGCGTCCGGGACGCGGTGCGAGCCGGAGTCCTCCGGCCGACCGGTCTCGGAGACCGTGCGGTACCTGCCGCCCTGCGCCGGGGGGAAGTGGCCGGAGCCGGGGCCCTGGCCGTAGCCGTTGTCCGGCGGGTAGTAGCCGGAGTTGTAGCCCGAGCCCGGGTAGCCGTCGTCGCGGATCGGCGGGCCGAGCGGGCCGGTCATGTCCGGGGTCAGGCCGGAGTTGATCCGGAAGGCACCCGAGTCGGAGACCGGCGCGTAGTGCGGCGGGGCGTCGATGGTCGGGTGCGGGCCGGTGTCGCGCAGGCCCGGACCGCCCAGGTTCCACTGCACCGAGGGCCCGCCGGCGCCGCCGCGCGGCGACGGGATGGCCGAGGTGCTGGACACGGCGCCCACACCGACCGGCGCCTCCGCCCGGTACGCGGCGCCCGGCATCGACGTCTCCGCCGCGGACGGGGCGGAGCTGCCACCGGCCGGGAGCGCGGCGACGGTCGTGCGGGCGGGCACCGACGCGGCGCTCACGGTGGAGGCGGCCGGGGCGCGGCTCTTGGTGACGGTGACCCGCTCGGTGGTCTGGGCCTTCTTCTTGCGCAGCGCCGAGAGCATCGCGACCACGCCGATGATGACGGCGACGAAGACCAGGATCGGCAGGATCAGCGCCTGCGGGCCGGAGCCGTTGGTCAGCACGTTGGTCAGCGAGGCCTGGGTGATCGGCAGCTGGCTGTAGTCGACCAGCCCGGTGCTCTCCAGGTACTGGCAGTGCCGGGTCACGAACGCGTCGGCCGTCTCGGCGAACTGGCGGACCAGGTCGTTGCGGGTGGAGACCCGCACGTCGTTGATGACCGGGAGCACGCCGCCGTGCGCGCCACGGACCAGCTGCACGAACGTCTGGTCGTAGTCCGCGCCCGTCGCCGCGGCGATCTGGTTCATCCAGGCCTGCTGCTTCGAGCTGGCGTTGGACGGGAGCTGGACCCCCAGCTGCTCGGCGATCCGACGGGTCTCGACATCCAGCTCGGCGTGCTCGGCGGCCAGCTTGCCGGCCACGTCGCGCACCGCGGCGCTGGTGGCCATCTGCTGGGCCTGCTCGCTGGTCGGCCCCTCCCACAGGTTCGCCTGGCGGACCGCGGTCAGCAGGTTGATGTCCTGCTGGGTGAGCGGGCCGAACGCGGTCTGGGTGGAGCCGAGGCCTGCGCCACCGGACATCCAGGTCTGGTAGACGGACGCCGAGACGGCCAGGACCACCGCGGTAATCAGCGAGATGCGGAGCAGCTTGGGGATGCGGCGGAGCATGGGGGCCTTCCTGATCATGTGGCGGGGGAGTCACACGAAGTCGAGCGGGTCGAGGAGCGGCGGAGCCTGTGGGGAGTCAGGGCATCCGCATCACACGAAGTCGAACTGCTCTGTGTGGACGCGGTCCGCGGGGACGGACATCTCGTCCAGCACGTTCACCGCGTCGACCACCATCCCGGGCGGGCCGCAGATGAAGTAGTCGAGGTCTTGCGGGTCACCGAGGTCGCCGACGACCAGCGCCATCAGCTCGGAGTTGATCCCGCCGATGGGGCCGGACCAGTCGGGGCGGGGACGGCGCAGGACCTCGGTCACCTCGAGGTCGATGTAGCGCCGCAGGGTGGCGAGCTCGTCGCGGAAGAACAGGTCCTCCAGTGCGCTGGCCACGACCACCAGCCGGTAGGGACGGGGGTCGCCGCGGTGCGCCGCGGTGCGCACCATGCTGAGCATCGGGGTGATGCCCAC
The DNA here is from genome assembly GCF_018531445.1 of Pseudonocardia lacus. Lineage (GTDB taxonomy): Bacteria > Actinomycetota > Actinomycetes > Mycobacteriales > Pseudonocardiaceae > Pseudonocardia > Pseudonocardia lacus. Next base: position 20,832 of record NZ_JAHDTH010000069.1, on the reverse strand, counting down.
ACCGCCGGCCATCAGGACGAAGCCGGCGGAGGCGTTGGTCAGGTCGCTGGTGAAGGCGCCGTGCGGGCCGTCGACCCACACCGGCTGGCCCGGCTGCAGGCGGCGGATCCGGCGGGTGAAGTCGCCCGCGCCGCGGATCGTGAACTCGGTGAACTCGTCGTGCGCGCTGGAGGCGATCGTGAACGGGTGCTCCTGGCCGGTCGCCGAGCGGTCGAGCCGGATCCAGGCGAACTGGCCGGGGGCGAACGCCCAGCTGGTGGTCGAGCCGTCCCGGTTGCGGGTCTTGGGCTCCAGCACGAGCGTGGCGACCGTCGGGTTCTCCAGCCGCACGTCGCGGACGAGGAACTCGGTGGACTGGTCGTAGATGTTGCGCCAGATCCAGCGGTAACCGAAGACCAGCGCGACGGCGATGGCGATCAGGGTCAGCAGCATCGCGAACGTCGGGTCGTTCACCAGCTGGTTGAGCAGCACGATGTGCGCCGCCGAGGTGACCAGGATGAGCAGCGCGAGGCCGATGTGCGTGGTCCGCCAGAACTCGTAGGACAGGTCGAACTTCCGGCGCAGGATGGCCAGCAGCACGATCGCGACGAGGCCGAAGGTGGCGATCGTGGCGTTCTGGGCGCGGCCCGGGGCCTCGGGGAAGTTCAGCAGCGCGGTGTTGGTGGGGTCGGCGGCGACGACGCAGGCCAGGTGCAGCAGCACCAGCGCGGCGGTGACGATGCCCAGGAAGCGGTGCAGGTCGATGACGTTCTCGATGCCGAACGCCCGGTTCAGCGAGCGGATCCGCGACGGCAGCACGACGACGCACACCATGGCCGAGGTCGCGAGCAGCCCGGTGATCACCGACAGGTTGCTCCACAGCGATTCCCTGCGGACACCGTTGCCCGTCACGCTCGGCGGCACGGTGAGCCACAGCAGCGAGGGCGCGATGACGATCACCGCGAACCCGGCGAGCCAGATGGCACGCAACTGACGCTGTTCCATGGCGGCGACCGTAGGAGACCCGTTCACCATCGGGTTGCGAGTCTGAGAGGGCAGTGGGCCCGGAGTAGCGGCCAGCGCGACGAGCGGTTGGTAGTTACTCCGTTTGCCACATGATTTGCGCCGATCGCCGAGCAACGCCTTCAGAATGTGACTGAAGTTCTATGCGGAGCGAGGCAACCTGCCGCTCGCCGACGCGTCCCGACCACACGGGCCGCGCCGCGGGCCGCTGGGCTCGCCGCCCACCGCCGCGGCCACCTTATCGTCCGCCGCCGCCGGCCGGGCCGGGAAACGTGCTCGCAACGAATTTGACCCACCCCGACCGGCCGGTCATGCCGCATACTCAGAGGTCACGGGAAGGTCACGGCAGGAGGTCGGATGGGGTTCCGCCGGGCGCCGTTGGGCGCACCGCTGATCGCGCTCGCCGTGTCGGCGCTGGTGGTGGCCGGTTGCGGGGCGCCGGAGTACACGTACGTCACCAACTCCGACGACCGCACCTACCTGAGGGTCCCCAGCACGTGGCGGGCCCTGGACAGCAAGTCGATCCTGGAGAGCATGGGGGTCGACGCCACCGGCGACCCCGAGCAGATCGGCTTCTGGCTGGAGGGCTACGACGCCGACACGGCCGCGCCCTCGGTCGCCCACCTGTTCGGCCAGCGCTCGGACGCCCCCGCGGTGTTCGTCGGCGTGCAGGACGTACCGCTCACCCTGCGGGGCCAGATCTCGCTCGACGTGATGCGCGACCTGTGGCGGCCGGTCTCGGCGACGGCCCGCCAGCAGGCCGACCAGAGCCAGATGTCGCCGTTCAGCGGGTTCCAGCTGGTCGACGACGAGGTGCTGACCCCGGGCGACGGGCTGCGCGGGGTGCACTCGGTGTACCGCTACCGGATCCTCGACGGTCCGCCGCAGGTCTTCGACCAGATCGTCTACACCAACGACGACGCCAGCAAGATCTACATGTTCTACCTCCGGTGCTCCACGGAGTGCTACGAGCAGCGCCAGCAGGAGATCGCCGGTGTGGTCTCCTCGTTCACCGTCCGGGAGAACCCATGACCGCTCCGGCCGACACGACACCCGCGGGTCCGCCACCCGAGGGCCTGGCACCGCCGGACGACCCGCCGCGCGCCCCCGAGCGCCCGACCCGCAAGCGGATGGCGCTGTGGGACCGGATCCGGCTGCTGGCGCTCTTCCTGGTCGCCTGGCTGATCATCGTCTGGGCCTCGATGGCCGACAACCCGCTGCTGCCGTTCGTCGACGCGGTGCGCATCCAGGTCGTCGAGTCGCAGTGGCTGCTGTGGCTGGCCGGCGCCGAACTCGTCCGCCAGGTGCACTTCCTGCTCAGCGAGCGCTCCGCCGGCTACCACCACCTCTGGTCGCAGCGGGTGTTCGGCGGCACCGAGCGGGTGCTGCGGCGCAGGCTGTCGGACTGGACCCGGTTCCGGCTGGCCCGGCTGCTCAAGTGGGCGTTCTTCATCCTGCTGTTCGCGCTGGTCGCCGCCGAGGTCCTGGAGACCAGCCCGGTGCTGGCGCTGTTCGAGGCGCCGGCGCTGCTGTGGAGCGCGCTGCCCTACGTCGCCCAGCTGGCGTTCGCGTTCTTCTTCATCGCCTTCCAGTTCATCGGCCTGTTCTGGCTGCTGTCGCGGGGCGGCGTCGACACCTACTACCCCGACGACATCACCACCCGCTTCACCGACGTGTGGGGCCAGGACCAGGTCGTCGAGCGGGTCAAGGAGAGCATCGTCTTCCTGGAGAACCCCGACGCGATCGAGGCAAGGGGCGGCTACGTGCCGTCCGGCCTGCTGCTGTGGGGCCCGCCCGGCACCGGCAAGACGCTGATGGCCGAGGCCGTCGCGGGCGAGACCGGCAAGCCCTACGTCTTCGTCGACCCCGGCGCCTTCACCAACATGTTCATGGGCATCGGCATCCTCAAGGTCAAGTCGCTGTTCCGCAAGCTGCGCAAGCTCGCCCTGCGCTACGGCGGCGTGATCGTGTTCTTCGACGAGGCCGACGCGCTGGGCAACCGCGGCACCCTGGCCCAGGTGGGTCCCGGCGGCGCCCGCGGGATGAGCGCGCCGTTCGACGCGGCCGGCTGCCACGGCGGCAGCTACCTGTCCGCGCAGACGCAGTGGATGCTGGCCCGCCAGGCCATGGGCAGCGGCGCCGAGGAAACGCCCGACGGCACGCGCAGCCGGTTCATGATGGGCGGCATGGCCGGCGGTGGCGGCGGCATGGGCACGCTGCAGGCGCTGCTCACCGAGCTGTCCGGGCTGAAGAAGCCGCGCGGGCTGATCAACCGTTGGGGCCGGCGGGTGCTGGGCATGCGACCCAAGCCGCCGCCCAAGTACCGGATCCTGGTCATGATGGCCACGAACATGCCCGAGGCCCTCGACGAGGCCCTGCTGCGGCCGGGCCGCATCGACCGCATCTACAAGGTCGGCTACCCCAGCAAGGCCGGCCGGGTGCGGACCTACGAGGGCTACTTCGCGAAGGTCGACCACGAGCTCGAGCCCGAGCAGATCGACAAGCTGGCCACCGTCACCCCGTACGCCACCGGCGCCACGATCAAGGACCTGGTCAACGAGTCGCTGATCATCGCGATCCGCGAGGGCCGCGAGATCATCACCTGGTCCGACGTGCTGCGCGCCAAGAAGCTCAAGGACCTCGGCCCCCCGGAGGACGTCGAGTACATCGAGCGCGAGCGGCACGCCGTCGCGGTGCACGAGGCCTGCCACGCCGTCGTCGCCTACCGCACCCGGCGCCACATGGAGATCGACTTCGCGACGATCGAGAAGGGCGCCACGGCGCTGGGCATGGTGGCCAGCATCCCGCCGGAGGACCAGTTCACCCGCTGGCGCTCGGAGTACGAGTCCGACATCCTCGTGTCGCTGGCCTCGCTGGCCGGCGAGCGGATGTTCTTCGACGGCGACTCCTCCTCCGGCGTCTCCGGCGACCTCGACTCGGCCACCGCCGTCGCCTCCTACATGGAGGGCTTCTGGGGCATGGGCTCCACGGTGTCGTCGTACAACACGGCCCGCCGCATGGAGGTCGGCAGCCCCGGCGGCGGCCGCGGCGCGCCCAAGGGCGAGTCCGCCGAGACGGTCATCCGCAAGGCGCTCGCCGACCGGATCGAGGACCACCTGGCCGACCTCCTGGAGCGGGCCGCGACGATCCTCGCCGAGAACCGCGCCGCGGTGCTGGCGATGGCCCACGCCCTGGAGACCCACAAGACGCTGTCCGCCGAGGACGTCGAGGCCGTGCTGGAGGGCACCGAAGGCGTCTCCGTCGACGGCACGGTCTACCGCGACGCCGCGTTCCTCGCCCAGCTGGAGGAGTACCACCAGGCGGCCGCCGGCGCCCACCACAGCCACACCGGCGTCAAACTGGCCCTACCGGCCGGCGGCCGACGGCGTGAGCTGCCCGAGGCAGCCGCAGCGACAGCGCACGACCCGGTCCCCTAGCGCCCGGCCCGCCGCTCACGCACACCCGGTGGTAGCGGCGCACATGTCGTGACGTGTGCGCCGCAGCCACGGGGTATGCGTGACGCCAACGCCTGTGCGTGGAGCCGAGCCGACGTCAGAGGCGATCAAACTTCAGAGGGCGATCAGCGGTCCCGCCGCGTCGTCGACGTGCCCTCCGGCCGGGTCTCCACCTCGTCGTCGTCCGGGTCGTCGGCCGCGGCGTCGCGCTTGACCAGGTCGGGGGGGCCAGCGCGGTGGTCGTCGCGGGTGCTGCCCCCGGCCGTGACCGCCTTGGCCGTGCCGATGGGCGAGGTCTCCGCGACCGCGCCCCGCCGGCTCGCGGCCTGGGACTTCTCCAGCACCGAGGCCACCTCGGCCAGGTCGGCCAGCAGGTCCTGCAGCCGGTCGGTGCCGGAGTCGAGCGGCGCGGTCGCCAGCACCCAGGACTCCTCGGCCCAGACCAGCTCCACGTCGTCGCCCAGCGCGTCGGCGGCGGCCGCCAGCCGCGGCGTGAGCAGCGGGCGGGCGGCGTCGGCGTCGGCCACGAAGGCGTACCGGTCGCCGACGGGCTCCAGGAGGTCGAGGCCGGCGTCGTCGGGCAGCGGGGCCGACGGCAGCCGCAGCTCGACGGCGGCCGGCAGCGGCTCGCCGACGTGCACGGCGACCAGCACCGACGTGGGCCGGCCCGCCTGCTCGTGGTCGAACACGTAGGCCTGGCGGTCGCCGTCGGGCGTGGGCACGCCGCCGGACATCAGCCGCCGGGCCACCCCCGGGCCGCCCTGGCTGATCGTGCCGTAGCGCCAGCGACTGGGCAGGACCGGATCGGAGTCCAGGTACTCCCAGCCGCGCAGCGCCGCCCACTTCTTGCGGTCGCGGGCGCCCGACCCCGACGAGGCGCCGCCCCCGCGGTCGCTCAGCAGCAGCACCGCGCCAGCCAGCACCGCCACCACCGCGATGACGAACCACACCGTCGACGAGAGACCCACGCCACGAGGGTAGACCCGAGGACCCCCGGCAGCGGGGACCGCCACGGGCGTGGGGCGCCCCGACGGGTGACGCCGGGGCACCCGGGCCGGTCAGCGCGCGGTGACCGGGAAGGCGCGACCGACCACCAGCTGCCCGGTGCCGCCGTCGGCGGACGGGTCGAGGTCGACACGGACCGTGTCGCCCTCGCGGACGGCCCCCGAGAGCAGCTCGCGGGCGAGCTGGTCGCCGATGGCGGACTGCACCAGCCTGCGCAGCGGCCGCGCCCCGTACACCGGGTCGAAGCCGTTCATCGCCAGCCACTCGCGGCCGGCGTCGGAGACCTCCAGGGTGAGCCGCCGCTTCGCCAGCCGCTTGCGCAGCAGGTCGACCTGGATGTCGACGATGTGCGTGAGCTCCTCGGTGGACAGGGCGTGGAAGACCACCACGTCGTCGAGCCGGTTGAGGAACTCCGGCTTGAAGTGCCGCCGCACGATCTCCAGCACCGCGTCGCGGCGGCCGCGGTCGTCGAGGCCCGGGTCGGCGATCGCCTGCGAACCCAGGTTCGAGGTGAGCACCAGGATGGTGTTGCGGAAGTCGACCGTGCGGCCCTGCCCGTCGGTGAGCCTGCCGTCGTCGAGGACCTGCAGCAGCGTGTCGAAGACGTCCGGGTGGGCCTTCTCGACCTCGTCGAACAGCACCACCGTGTACGGCCTGCGGCGCACCGCCTCGGTGAGCTGGCCACCCTGGTCGTAGCCGACGTACCCGGGCGGGGCGCCGACCAGCCGGGCCACGCTGTGCTTCTCCGAGTACTCGCTCATGTCGATGCGGACCATCGCCCGCTCGTCGTCGAACAGGAAGTCGGCCAGCGCCTTGGCCAGCTCGGTCTTGCCGACGCCGGTGGGGCCGAGGAACAGGAACGACCCGGTCGGGCGGTTCTCGTCGGCCACACCGGCCCGGGCGCGGCGCACCGCGTCGGACACCGCGCGCACGGCCTCGTCCTGGCCGACCACGCGGCGGCCGAGCTCGTCCTCCATGCGCAGCAGCTTGGCCGTCTCGCCCTCCAGCAGCCGCCCGGCCGGGATGCCGGTCCAGGCGGAGACGACGTCGGCGACGTCGTCCGGGCCGACCTCCTCCTTGAGCATCACGTCCGCGTCCGGGGAGGTGACCTCGGTGGCCTCGGCCAGCTTCTTCTCCAGCGCCGGGATGCGCCCGTAGCGCAGCTCGGCCGCGCGGCCCAGGTCGCCGTCGCGCTCGGCGCGCTCGGACTCCCCGCGCAGCGCCTCCAACTGCTCCTTCAGCTCGCGGACGCTCTCGATGGCGCCCTTCTCGTTCTGCCAGCGGGCGGTCAGCGCGGTCAGCTCCTCGCGGCGCTCGGCCAGCTCGGCGCGCAGGGACTCCAGCCGGTCGCGGGAGGCGGCGTCCTCCTCCTTCTCCAGCGCCATCTCCTCGATCTCCAGCCGGCGCACCGCGCGCTCCACGGTGTCGATCTCCACCGGCCGGGAGTCGATCTCCATGCGGAGCCGGGAGCCCGCCTCGTCGACCAGGTCGATGGCCTTGTCCGGGAGGAACCGGGCGGTGATGTACCGGTCGGACAGCGTGGCCGCGGCGACCAGCGCGGCGTCGGTGATCCGGACGCCGTGGTGGACCTCGTAGCGCTCCTTGAGCCCGCGCAGGATGCCGATGGTGTCCTCCACCGACGGCTCGCCCACGTAGACCTGCTGGAACCGCCGCTCGAGGGCCGGGTCCTTCTCGATGCGCTGGCGGTACTCGTCGAGCGTGGTCGCGCCGACCAGCCGCAGCTCGCCGCGCGCCAGCATCGGCTTGATCATGTTGCCGGCGTCCATCGCGCCCTCGCCGCTGGCCCCCGCCCCGACGATCGTGTGCAGCTCGTCGATGAACGTGATGATCTGGCCGGCGGAGTCGGTGATCTCCTTGAGCACGGCCTTGAGCCGCTCCTCGAACTCGCCGCGGTACTTCGCGCCGGCGACCATCGCGCCCAGGTCGAGCGAGACGACCCGCTTGCCGCGCAGCGACTCCGGCACGTCGCCGGCGACCACCCGCTGGGCCAGGCCCTCCACGATCGCGGTCTTGCCGACGCCGGGCTCCCCGATCAGCACGGGGTTGTTCTTCGTGCGCCGCGACAGCACCTGCACGACGCGGCGGATCTCGGTGTCGCGCCCGATCACCGGGTCGAGCTCGCCGGAGCGGGCCCGCGCCGTGAGGTCGACGCCGTACTTCTCCAGCGCCTGGTAGGTGCCCTCGGGGTCGGGGCTGGTGACCCGGGAGCCGCCGCGCACCTTGGCGAACGCCTCGCGCAGCGCCTCGGCGGTCGCGCCGTGGCGGCGCAGCAAATCGGAGACCGGGCCGCCGGTCGAGGCGAGGCCGACCAGCAGGTGCTCGGTCGAGACGTACTCGTCGCCCATCTCGGTGGCCAGTTGCTGGGCGGCGCCGATGGCGCCGATCGCCTCGCGGGACAGCTGCGGCGCGCCGACCGTGGCGCCCGCGGCCGACGGCAGCCGGTTGCCCAGCGCGGTCAGCTCGGCGCGCACCGCGGCCGGGTCGGCGCCGACGGCGGTCAGCAGTGGGGCGGTGATGCCCTCGCCCTGGGCCAGCAGGGCCGCCAGCAGGTGGGTCGGCCCCACGTCGGGGTTGCCGGCGAGCGCCGCGGCCTGGACGGCGGCGGAGATGGCCTGCTGGGTCTTGGTGGTGGGGTTGAAGGAGTCCATCCCTCACGTCCTCCTGCGGTTATTCCTGGGCGTCGATCCGCCCGTCCTCTCGGACAACGTCAGAAAAGTTGAGTGTGTTCCGCTCAAGGTTGGCCGGTTCACCCGGACGGTGACCCTCGGCACCCGGTGCGTAACGCCGCGCCGTCGAGCGACGACCCCGTCCGGGATGGCGCACGTCCCCGGAACCGGGGATCCGCCGTGCCACGATCCGGTGGCGCACAGCGAGCGCGCGGTCACGATCCGTTCGTCGTGGCGATAGGGTGCCACGCCACCACCCCGGCGCGAGCCACGCGCGCGGGAGCGGGCACCGCACTGCTGTGCGGCGCCGAGCAGTGAGAGAGGAGCCGGCCACCGATGACCGTGGAACAGCTGCTGACCGCCGACGTCCACGCGCCCGTCGAGGCGCCGCCCCAGCTGCCGCCGAGCGCCGACCTCGTCCGGTCGAGCTACGCGCTGATCGAGCCGCGCTCCGAGCAGGCCGCCCAGGTCTTCTACGCGTCCCTGTTCGCCGCGGCGCCGGCCACCCGGGCGCTGTTCCCGGTCAACATGCAGGTCCAGCGCAGCCGGCTGCTGCGCGCGCTCGTGCACGTCGTCCAGCAGGTCGACCGGCCGGAGGTGCTGGTTCCGTTCCTCGAGCAGCTCGGCCGCGACCACCGCAAGTTCGGGGTGGTCGCCGAGCACTACGACGCCGTGGGCCAGGCCCTCCTCGACGCCCTCGCCGCCGTCGCCGGACCGGGGTGGACCCCCCAGGTGGCACAGGCGTGGCGCGACGCGTACGCGGTGGTCGCCGGGGCGATGCGCGCCGCGGCCGACGCCGAGCGCGGACCCGCCGGCTGGCTGGGCCAGGTCGTCGGGCACCGCCGGATCGGCTGGGACATCGCCGTCGTCACGCTGCGGACCGACGAGCCCGTGCCCTACCGGGCCGGCCAGTACGTCAGCGTGGAGACCCCGCGGCGCCCCCGGCTGTGGCGATACCTCTCCCCGGCCAACGCGCCGAGCCCGGACGGCGTGCTGGAGTTCCACGTGCGCGCCGTCGACGGCGGCTGGGTGAGCCGGGCCGTGGTCGCGCACACCGCGATCGGCGACGTGTGGCGCATCGGGCCGCCGATGGGCCGGATGCACCTCGACCCGGACACCCGCCGCGACCTGCTGCTCGTCGCGGGCGGCACCGGTTGCGCACCGCTCAGGGCGGTGATCGAGGACCTCGCCCGCCGGCCGCAGCCGCCGAACACCCAGCTCTTCGTGGGCGGCCGCACCTGGGACGACCTCTACGACCTCGCCGCGCTGCGCGAGCTGTCCTACCGCCACCCGTGGCTGGACGTCGTCGCGGTCGTCGAGCAGGACGTCGACGCCGGCCGGCCCGCCGACGGCGCACCGGCCGCCGAGCAGGGCACCCTCGCCGACGTCGTCACCCGCTACGGGGCGTGGGCCGACCATGACGTGCTGGTGAGCGGATCGCCCGGGATGATCCGCTCCACCGTCTCCCGGATGCTGGTGGCCGGCACACCGCTCGACCGCATCCGCTACGACCCGTTCACCATGGAGTGAGCGGGCCGCGGGCCGGCCGGTCAGCTCCGGCGCTGCCCGGGCCGCCACACCACCAGCGCCTGACGCCGGTCGACCGGCACGAGGTCGCGCCGGTAGGACGCGTGCACCGACGCCGCGGCGTGCTCGGCGGCCGCCTGCGCGGCCAGCAGCTCATCGGCCATCTCGGCCAGGCGCGTGCGCAGCTCGTCGACCATCTGCTCCAGCTCGATGATCCGCTTGATGCCGGCGAGGTTGACGCCCTCCTCCTGGGACAGCCGCTGCACCTCGCGCAGTAGGGCGATGTCCCGGGCCGAGTAGCGCCGCCCCCCGCCGGGCGACCGACCGGGGCTGACCAGCCCCAGCCGGTCGTAGCCGCGCAGCGTCTGGGCGTGCAGCCCGGACAGCTCCGCGGCCACCGAGATCACGAAGATCGGCGTCTCCGCGGTGGCGCCCGGCGGCAGCGGAGCGCCCGCCCCGACCGCTCCGCGGTCGGGGTCGGGCGTTCCGCCACGGCTGGTCATCGGGCACCGCCGAGGAGGTCGGCCCGCGGGTCGTGGGCCTTCGTCGCCTCGGCGTAGGACTGCAGCGCCGTCACGGCCGCGTCGTCCAGCCGGCTGGGCACCGCCACCTCGACGGTGACCAGCAGGTTGCCCGGGGCGCCGGAGCGCTTCTGCACCCCGCGCCCGGGCACCCGGAAGGTGCGCCCGCTCGCCGTGCCCGGCGGGATCTTCAACGACACCGTGGAGTCCAGCGTCGGCACCGTGATCGTGGTGCCGAGCACCAGCTCCGGGAACGTCACCGGCACGGTGAGCGTCAGGTCGTCGGGGTTGCGCTCCGAACGGCCGAACAGCCGGTGCGGCTCGACGTGCACGCGCAGCAGCAGGTCGCCGGCCGGGCCGCCGGTCGGTCCCGGCTCGCCCTTGCCCTTGATCCTGATCTGCTGGCCGTCGGTGACCCCGGCCGGCACCCGCACGGTCAGCTTGCGGACCTGCGTGGTGACGCCCTCGCCCTGGCACTCCGGGCAGGGGTCGTCGATCAGCCGGCCGGTGCCCCGGCAGTCCTGGCAGGGCTCGGAGAACGCGAACGCCCCCTGGCTGCGGCTCACCAGGCCGACCCCCGCGCACGTCGGGCACGTCCGCGGCGTGCTGCCCGGACGGGCCCCGGTGCCGGCGCACCGCTGGCACCGCGCGGGACCGGCCAGCCGCAGCTGCACCTCGGCCCCGCGGACCGCGTCGACGAACCCGATCCGCACCTCGTTCTCGATGTCGGCACCGCGCTGGGCCGTGCGGGCCCCCGCGGACCGCCCGGCGCCCGCGCCGCGGCCACCGAGGATGTCGCCGAACAGGTCGCCGAGGCCACCGCCGCCGGCACCCGCGCCGGCCCGGCCGAACAGGTCGTTCAGGTCGAACCCCTGTGCGCCCCCGCCGGCACCGAAGCCGCCGGGGAAGCCCTGGCCGCCGCGGAAGCCGCCGCCGGACCCGAACAGCGCCTTCGTCTCGTCGTACTCCCGGCGCTTCTTCTCGTCCGAGAGCACGCCGTAGGCCTCGGACACGGCCTTGAACCGCGCCTCGGCCCGGGCGTCGCCGGGGTTGGCGTCCGGGTGCAGCTCACGGGCGAGCTTGCGGTACGCCTTCTTGATCTCGTCAGCCGAGGCGCTCGAAGCGACGCCCAGCTCGCGGTAGAAGTCCTTCTCGATCCAGTCCCGCTGGGTCACTCCGCCTCCTCACGCAGTCTCGACTCACGCGGTCCACGCCCTCGCGGACGGATCACTCCGCCAGGCGGTGCTTGCCCGTCGACTCCTCGGCGCCGCCCTCCGGCTCGGCCGCGGTGCCGTCGTCGGGGCGGTCGGACACCGTGACCATCGCCGGGCGCAGCACCCGGTCGGCGATCCGGTAGCCGCGCCGCAGCACCGACGACACCACCGTGACGGTGGGGCCCGGCTCGCTGCTGGCCTCGTGCTGCACGGCCTCGTGCACCGACGGGTCGAAGGGCTCGCCCTCCAGCCCGAAGGCCTCCAGGCCCAGCTTCTGCACGACGGCCGTCAGCTTGTCGGCGACGGCCTTGAACGGGCCGGTCAGGTCGCCGTGCTGCTCGGCGCGGTCGACGTCGTCGAGCACGGTGAGCAGGTCGCCGACGAACTGGACCCTGGCCCCGGTGAGCACGGCCTCGCGGTCGCGGTCGACTCGGCGGCGGTAGTTGGCGTACTCGGCGCTGACCCGCTGGAGGTCGGCGGTGCGCTCCTCCAACTGGGCCGCCAGCTCGGCGGCGGCCCCGGCCGGGGCGCCGCCGTCGGCGCCCCCGCCGGCCTCGGCCGGGGCGTCGGCGGTGGCCTCGTCCGCCGTGCGGACCTCCCCGGTCACCGGGTCGATCCGCCTGCGGTCCCTCACCACGACCCGCTCACCCTCGGCCCCGTTGTCCCCGCCGGCGGCCGAACGTTCGTTGCGATCGGCTGGGTGGGTCACTTCCGGTCCTTCTCCTCGTCGACGATCTCCGCGTCCACGACGTCGTCGCCCTGGTCCTGGGCCTGCTGGTCGCCGCCGGGCTGGCCGGGGGCGCCGTCGGCACCGGGCTGCTGGTAGAGCGCCGAACCCATCTTCTGGGACTCGGTGGCCAGCCGCTCCATCGCCGTCTTGATGGTGGCGGTGTCGGTGCCCTTCAGGGCCTCCTGCGCCTCGGTCAACGCGCTCTGCACGTCCGACTTGACGTCGGCGGGCAGCTTCTCGTCGTTGTCCTTGAGGAACTTCTCGGTCTGGTAGACGAGCGACTCGGCCTGGTTGCGGACCTCTGCGTCCTCGCGGCGCTTGCGGTCCTCCTCGGCGTGCTGCTCGGCCTCGCGCATCATCCGGTCGATCTCGTCCTTGCCCAGGGCGGAACCACCGGTGATCTGCATGGCCTGGCTCTTGCCGGTGCCCATGTCCTTCGCCGAGACGTTCACGATGCCGTTGGCGTCGATGTCGAAGGAGACCTCGATCTGCGGCACGCCGCGCGGGGCGGGCGGCAGACCGGTCAGCTCGAACATGCCCAGCTTCTTGTTGTAGGCCGCGATCTCGCGCTCACCCTGGAACACCTGGATCTGCACCGAGGGCTGGTTGTCGTCCGCGGTGGTGAAGATCTCCGAGCGCTTCGTCGGGATCGTCGTGTTGCGCTCGATCAGCTTGGTCATCACGCCACCCTTGGTCTCGATGCCCAGGGACAGCGGGGTGACGTCGAGCAGCAGGACGTCCTTGACCTCACCGCGCAGCACACCGGCCTGCAGGGCGGCGCCGACGGCGACGACCTCGTCCGGGTTGACGCCCTTGTTGGGCTCCTTGCCACCGGTCAGCTCGCGCACCAGGTCGGTGACGGCGGGCATCCGGGTGGAACCACCGACCAGCACGACGTGGTCGATCTGGCCCACCGAGATGCCGGCGTCCTTGATGACCTGGTTGAACGGGTTGCGGGTGCGGTCGAGCAGGTCCGAGGTGATCCGCTGGAACTCCGCGCGGGACAGCGTCTCGTCCAGGAACAACGGGTTCTTGTCCGCGTCGACCGTGATGTAGGGCAGGTTGATCGTGGCCGTGGTCTGGCTGGACAGCTCGATCTTGGCCTTCTCCGCGGCCTCGCGCAGCCGCTGCATGGCCATCTTGTCGCGGGTCAGGTCGATGCCCTGGGAGCTCTTGAACCGCTCGACCAGCCAGCCGATGATCCGCTCGTCCCAGTCGTCGCCACCGAGGTGGTTGTCGCCGTTGGTGGCCTTGACCTCGACCACGCCCTCGCCGATCTCCAGCAGGGACACGTCGAACGTGCCACCGCCGAGGTCGAACACCAGGATGGTCTGGTCCTTGTCGCCCTTGTCGAGCCCGTAGGCCAGCGCGGCCGCGGTGGGCTCGTTGACGATGCGCAGGACGTTGAGCCCGGCGATCTGCCCGGCCTCCTTGGTGGCCTGGCGCTGGGCGTCCTCGAAGTAGGCCGGCACGGTGATGACCGCGTCGGTGATCTCCTCGCCGAGGTAGGACTCGGCGTCGCGCTTGAGCTTCTGCAGCACCCGCGCCGAGATCTCCTGCGCCGAGTACTTCTTGCCGTCGATGTCCTCGGTGGACCAGTTCGAACCGACGTGCCGCTTGACCGACCGGATGGTGCGGTCGACGTTGGTGACGGCCTGGTTCTTCGCCGACTGGCCGACCAGCACCTCACCGTTGCGCGCGAACGCCACGACCGACGGAGTGGTGCGGGCACCCTCCGAGTTGGCGATGACCGTCGGCTCGCCGCCTTCGAGGACGGCGACGACCGAGTTGGTGGTCCCGAGGTCGATACCGACCGCACGAGCCATTGTGGTTCCTCCGATGGAGCTTGAGTTCAGGTCGCTCAAGTCTGGCACGGACCCGTCCCGACTCCTTGAGCCGGGTCCGCTCAACTTGCTCACCTCGCCCAACGCACCACCGCGCGCCCGTGTTCCCGCTCTGCGCGAATCCTGCGCGCCCCGCACCCCACCTGCGGCGACGCCGACCGCTCACCACCCGGACGAGAGTGGCTCTCGTCCAACCACATGGGACGAGAGCCACTCTCGCCCGCCGCCGAGCCGCCCCGCCGACCCGCCGGCGCGGACGAGCATGGCTCTCGTCCTGCCGGAGCACGCCATCCGCCGGGACGAGGCAGGGCCGACCGCGCTCTTCGCCGGGCTCCCCGTCCGAGGGATTTGGCACCGCGTGCGCCGGTGGCGGGGGGTCAGCGGCCCCGTTTGCGGGGGCGGTCGGGTTCGGGGCCGCCCAGGGGCGCGGCGGGGCGGGGTTCCACCCGACCGGCCGACGCCGGCGGGAGGGGGTCGTCGACCGGGGCCAGGACGCGGTGGTGGGCGGCGTCGTCCACCGGCTCGTCGGTCTGCGCCTCGCGGTACTCCAGCTGGCCGTCGGGGCCGAGCTCGGCGACGTAGCCCGCGGCCATCGCCTGCTGCTCGTCGAGGTCTATGAGGACCTCCCAGCGGCAGGGGGTGACCTTGTAGTCGGGCCAGTCGAGGTGGCCGTAGGCGTCGTGCAGGTCCGCGAGCAGGCCGACGAAGACCTGCTGCCAGCGCAGCGGCATGGACTGGGCCAGCGAGCGGGGGACGACGAGGTGGTCCTGCGTCGCGCCGGGGGTCGGGCGGTCGAGGTAGTCCCGCACGGGGGTGGTCGAGGCGGGGACCACGGGTTCGGGCGCCAATTGCGTCTCCTGCTGCTTCCTGCTGGGTGTCCTGCTGTCCCTGCCGGCTGTCGCTGCTCGGCTGTCACTGCTCGGCTGTCACTGCCCGGCACGTGGGGACCCTCGATACTCCCACGCGCGCCGACCGCGCCGTCGCTCCCGCGGGCCGTGTGATCAGACCCGGTCGTACCCGGCGACCCGCCAGCCCGCCTCGGTGTCGACCACCAGGATCCGCAGGGTGACGGCGTCGGTCTCCACCTCCACCTGGACGTTCCGGTCGGCGACCCGCACCGCCTCCGGCTCACCGGTGACGCGGGTGGCCGGGACGTTCTCCGGGTCGACGCCCGAGAGCACCCCGATGTACTCCTCGGTCGTCAACGGGCGCAGGCGGTCGAGCCACTGCCGCGCCGTGGTGTCCTCCGCGGGGCGCACCCACGCCTTGGCCCACCGCTCGGCGGCGTCCAGCGCCTCCGTCGGCGCCTCCGACAGCGGCAGCGGCGAGGCCGCCGAGGTGCCGCCCGGCGTCGAGCGGGGCGTGCCGGAGGACGGGGTGGTGGCGCCGGCCGACGGGCGCGCGGTGGTCGGGCCGAACGGGGCGGCGGCCGGCTCGGGGCCCCGCAGCAGGCCCAGGCCGACGGTCACGCCCACCGCCACCGCGAGCACGACGACCACCACGAACGCCAGCCGACCCGGCGAGCGCAGCGGCCACTGCCAGATCACGCGGTAGGCGGCGGAGCGGCCGCGCGGGCTCCTGATCGGCACCGGGGTTCCTCGTCAGCGTGGGTTCGGGCGGGTCGACTACTCGGGGCGGTAGGACGTCGGGCTGTAGGCCGACTGCGTGGCGCGCGGCCGGTAGATGCGGTACACGGGCACCCCGTCGACCAGCTCGGCCTGCACCGGGCGCGCTCCGCCCGGGCGCAGCGGCACCGCGTCGGGCCTGCGGTAGATGACCCGATCGTCGACCTCGGTGGGGTCGTAGGCGCCGGGGTTGCCCCCGCCGCCGCCCGCGCCGATGCCGCCACCGCTGGGCAGGGCGGGGCGCCGCGCCGCCGGCACGGGTGTCGGCGCGGACATCTGCTCGACCTCCGTGCGCGGCACGGGCCGGCGTTGCGCCGGGACCCGGGCGGCACCCGCCTCGGCCTCGGGGCGGTGGCTGTCGGGGTCGGAGGCCGCGCCCGCGCCCGAGCGGCGCTCGTCCCACCAGCGGGTCTGCCGGTCCTCGGTCGGACCGCCGCGCATCCGCTGCCAGACCCGGCCCATCGGCCCGGAGCCCGCGCCGGGCACGATCCCGCCGAACGACTCGCGGGTCAGCGAGACCATCGACACCAGCCTGCGGAACGGCCGGGCGACCGCCCAGAGCACCACCGTGACCACACCGGTGACCAGCAGCGCCAGCCACAGGTCGATGCCCGCCCCCGGCCGGAACAGCGAGACCACCAGCAGTGCGTGCAGCCCGGCCAGCGCACCGACGATCAGTGCGTTGACCACGGCCGCGCCGCCCACCCGCAGCAGCGCCGGCAGCACGTCGGGCTTGAGGATCGCGACCACGGCGATGGCCGGTGCGGTCATCACCAGCAGCCGCAGGATCAACATCGCCACCAGCACCAGCACCTTGCTCAGCAGCTGGAACAGCGCGATGCACAGCGCCTGCACGACGGCCAGCGCGCCGGCGCCGACCCGGCTGCCGGACACGCCCTGGAAGTAGGGGTAGCGGTCGCCCATGCGCTCGCCGATGGCGGCGAAGTCGGCCTTCTTCTGCTCGGCCAGCTCCGGCGTGGCCAGGTTCTCGGCCACCTCCGGCTTGGTGAACGTCTGCGCCCGCAGCAGGTCGCGGCCCAGCTCCTGGGCCTGTGGGACGTCCGGGGCGCCGAACTCGCCGCGCAGCCAGTTCTGGTAGATCACCTGGTCGACCAGGACCGTCGGCAGGGTGTCGCGGTTGCCCAGGCCGACCTGCCCCAGGAAGCCCTCCTGCATCTGGGTGACGCCGTCGAGCAGGATCGGGTCGGCGACCTTGGCCCAGTCGACGGGCGCCAGGTACGCCGCCGAGCCGACCACCAGCGCGAGCACGCCGAACGCCGCGCGCTGGGTCTGCCTGGCCAGGTCGCCGCGCATGGCGAGGAACAGCAGCACCACGGCCAGCAGCACCAGGGCCGGGCCGATCCAGTTGCTGAACACCGCGTCGTACATGGCCCGGGTGCCGTCGCTGATGAGCCCGTCCAGCGGGCTGAGGAGCTCGCCGCCGTCGGCGATGAGGTAGTGCGCCCAGTTGACGCCGCCGACGGCGAACTTGGCCACGTTGAACGTCTGGTTGCCCATCCAGGTGTCGGTGGTCGACGCCGGGTTGAACACCGCGCTGCCCGCGCAGCCGAGGTCGTAGTTGTGCCAGATCAGGCCCGCGTAGCCGACCTCGTCGTAGACACTGCCGGGCTCACCGACGCCGTACGTCGGCGGATCGAGGGAGCCGACCAGGCCGGTGCCGGGGCGGTCGGGCTCCGGGGACTCCTTGCAGGAGAACGGCTGGGCGCTCGCCGTCGAGCCCAGCAGGACCGACCCGCCGACCATGCCGAGCACCACGAGCACCGCGGGCCAGCGCCGACGACGCGCACCGCCGGCCGCCGCGTCGCGGGCGCGACGCTTCCGTGCGGCGACGAGCACCGCGGCGAGCACGACCAGCACGGCCGGCAGCCACCCGGCGGCCGCCGACGGGCCATCCGGGATCACCGCACGACCCTCCCGCTCGCCCGCACGTCGTCGTCCGGCACGGGACCGCTGCCGTTGCGGTGGCCGGGCGGGTGCGCCGCGCGGTCGTGGTCCGGTCCGTCGTCGGGGTCGAGGCCCTGGTCGACGTCGCCGAGCAGGTCGAACTCCTCGTCGTCGAGCAGCTCGGCGGCGTACGCGCCCTGGTCGTGGCGGCCGGCGTGGCGCACGCCGTTGCCGTTGGTCGCCTCGTCGTGCGGATCGCCCGCGGGCCGTTCCCGACCCGTGGGCGCGGCGCGGGGGACCGCCCGCGGCGGCGCCGACGGGGCCGGTTCGGCCAGCAGGCCGTCCGGGTCGTCGAGCTCGGCGAAGTCGGCCTCGAAGTCGCCGATGCCGCCCTCGTCGCCGAACTCCGCCACGTCGAGGGAGACACCGGTGGGCGGCCCGGGTACCGGCCGGGCGGGCGGCGGCTCGTCCGGCGCGCGGACCGCGGCCGGCACGAACGGCGACGCGGGGCCGCGCAGCGACACCCGGCTGGCGTCGGGGTTGGTGTCCAGCGCCTCCCGGACGTGCTCCAGGTGCGGGGCCTCCAGGTCGATGCGGATCTTCTCCACGCCGCCGTGCCCGTCGGCGAAGACGAACTGGCGCGGGGTGTCGTCCGGGCGGTCGTCGTGGCGCGGGCGCGGCGAGAGCGTGCCCAGCATCTGCTCGTAGCCCACCCCGATCGGCACCTTCAGCAGCCGCAGCGCGTCGTTCTGCGCCTCGCCGTCGTCGGTGCGGCCGACGAACACCGCGTTGACCAGCGAGGCGAAGCCGGACACCCGCAGCAGGTCGCCGGCCAGCTGGGAGGCGAACAGCGCCCGGACGTTGAACTTGCGGGAGTCGCGGGCGAGCCGGTCGATCAGCACCTTGCCGGTGGGCACCTGGGACAGGAAGTGCGTCTCGTCCAGCGCGACGCCCTTGCGGGTGTTGCGGTCGGCGTCGTAGATGGTGCGCTGGGTCAGCCAGGAAGCCAGGTTGAGCAGCTCGACGGCCAGCGACTCGGAGTCGGTCCACTCCTCGCGCGGGCTGCCCGGTCGGGGCAGCGTCATCCCCTGCATGGTCAGCACGGTGAGCCGGTAGTCGCGGTCGGCCTGCCACGGGTCGTGCCGGGAGGTGTCCGGGAACAGCAGCGCGGCCTGCGGCAGCTCGCGGCGCTCGTCCAGGAAGTCGGCCACCACACCGGCGTGGTCCTCGCCCTCCCTGGCGTGCCTGCGCAGCGCGTCGATGACCATGCCGGGGTGCCGGTCGGACGCGCCGCCCACCTCGCGGACGGCGCGGAGCAGCACGATGCGGGTGTGCGGCAGCCGGGCGACGTCGTAGGGCAGCAGCCCGGACAGCACGTCGAGCACGAGCCGGCGGCGGGTGGCCCCGGCCAGCGAGCGCTCGCGGCGCCACGCCCGCTCGGCGTCCTCCTCGTCGGCGAAGTGCTCCGGGCGCGGCTCGGCCACGACGCGGTACGGGTTGAGGATGCCGGGGTCGGCCCGCAGCAGGTTGATGTGGCGGGAGAACGGGGCCAGCTCGGGGAGCCGGGTGAGCTCCGCGAGCGGGCCGGACGGGTCGAGGACCGTCCAGCGCGCGCCGGCGCGCAGCGTCTTGTAGACGACGAGCCCGGTCAGGAACGACTTGCCCGAGCCGAGGCCGCCGACGATCGCGGTGAGGCCGGAGGCCCGCCGCACCTCCTGGGCCAGCCACGGGTCCCAGGCGACCGGGCGCCGGGTGGCCGTGCACGTCTCGCCGATCATGATGCCGCGGCGGTCGCCCACCGAGGCGGTGGCCGCCGGGACGGCCGCGGCGGCCCAGGTGACCGAGCCGCGCCGGCGGTAGGCGGTGGAGGCCAGCGGCTCGCCGGGGATGAACTCCCGCGCGTAGCTGTACTGCGCCTCCGGGTGCTCGATCTGCACCTTCGGCCGGTAGACGTCGAGCACCTGCTGGGCCCGGCTGATGGCCTCGGCCTCGTCCTTGCCCGAGACGGCGATGCGCCACCAGCCGTAGAGCCGCGAGTTGAGCTGGGTGAGCCCGCTGGTCAGCTCGTCCTCGATCTCCAGGACGCGGTCGGCCTGGCGGGCCAGCGACATGGGCGGGTCGAGGTCGTGGTCGTGGGTGTAGTGCCGGATCTGGCTGCGCACCTTGCCCATCTGGCGCTGCAGCTCGCCGGTGACGTCCTCCGGCCGGCGGACGTAGATGCGCGCCGACCACTCCACGGGGAACGGGAGCCGGTCGGAGTGCTGCATCCACGGGTCGTCGATCTCCGGGATCCGCAGGCCCTCCATCAGGCCTACCGACAGCACGGCCACGTTGCGGGCGACCGTCTGGGAGCGGATGCGCCCGACCACGCGCACGGTGGGCGCGTACGGCTCCTGGTGCATCTCGACGCCGTCGGTGAACTGGGCGAGGTCCTCGGTGTCCCAGCGGGTGACGCCTCCGGGGACGACGGAGAGCGTGCGCGGGGCGGGCAGCCCGAGCGCGCACGAACGGTGCATCAGCCAGCCGATGTCGTCGGCGGTGGCCGGGACGGCGTCCAGGCCGCTGCCGGCGACCAGCGCGTCGAGGTGGCCGACCTCGGAGGCCAGCGCGGCCAGTTCGGCCCGCACGGCGGCCGGGGCGATCCGGCCCAGCACCGGCGCGGCCATGTCCACCCAGCGGTCGAGGGCGTTGCGGCCGGAGACCTCGATGCCGAGGAAGACCTCCTTGTCCGACATCGACAGCCCCATCAGGTGGCGCTGCTCGCCCTCCAGGAACCCGTCCCAACCCAGGGCGCCCGCGACGTCGGGCATGCGGCCCAGCGCGTTGTGGTCGAACGACTCGGCCCACATGTGCACGGGGTAGGGGCGGGTGGTCACCCGCAGGTGCAGCCAGCGGCCCTGCAGCTCGCCGAGCTGGGCGGCGATCTGGCGGATCAGGACCTCGCGCTGGGTGTCGCTGCGGAAGCTCCAGGCCTGCGCGGCCAGCCGGTACCAGGCCATGACCTGGGTGCCGGTGCGGGTCAGGTGGCCCTCGATGGAGCGCAACGCGATGTTCGGCTGGTACTTGGGCAGGTTCGACTCACCGGCCCGGGAGCGGCCCCGCCTGCTGCGGCGGTCGGCCTTGCGGCTCACCTTCTCCGCGTCGCGGGCGCTCGCCTTGGCCGCCTTCGCCGCGGCCTTCGCCGCCTGCTTGTCACCCCTGGCCACGGACTACCTCCCCCGCCGGTCCGCGGCGCGCCTGCCGGTGCCGGCGGGACGGTTGTGGCCGGCCCGCGCGGGCGCCTGGGCGGCGCGCGCCGACGACCTGCGGCCGGCCCC